>JAYSCF010000023.1:2362-14283 GCA_041915005.1 Novosphingobium sp. | reverse complement strand
GAGACGCAGGATTCCAAGGCCTACCTCGGCCCCGAAGGCGACATGGGCTTTGTCCACGCGCTGATGCCCTATGTGTTCGGCAAGGCGGATCCCAGCAAGGGCGGCCGGATTGACGGGATGCAGACCCCGGGCGGCACCGGCGGCGTGCGCCTGGCGGCGGCGCTGGCCAAGAAGGCTGGTGCCAAGCGGATCTGGATGGGCGTGCCGAGCTGGCCCAATCACGCGCAGATCTTCGCCGATCTCGGGCTTGAGCTGAAGACTTTCGCCCACAACACCAAGGGCGGCGTGGTCGACATGGACGCGCTGCGCGGCGCGCTGGCCGAAGCCGGCGCCGAGGATGCGGTGCTGCTTCACGGTTGCTGCCACAACCCCACCGGGATCGATTATTCGAACGCCAACTGGGACGAGATCGCCGGCCTGATTGCCGCCAAGGGCGTGCTGCCGGTGCTGGATCTGGCCTATCAGGGGCTGGGCCAGGGCATGGAGGAAGACGCCTATGGCGTGCGCCGCGTGCTGGATGCCGTGCCCGAGGCGCTGATCGCCTACAGCTGCGACAAGAATTTCGGGATGTACCGCGACCGCGTTGGCGCGGTCTATGCGATGGTGGCCGATCCGGCGCAGCTGAATGCTGTGCTGTCGAACGGGCACGCGCTGGCCCGCGCGGCCTGGTCGATGCCGCCCGATCACGGTGCGGCCGCCGTGCGCCTGATCCTGGAAGATGCCGGCATGACCAAGCTGTGGCTCGATGAACTTGACGAAATGCGCAGCCGCATGAACCAGGTTCGCGCCAGGCTGGCTGCTGCCGGCAAGGCGGGCGGGGTCGATTTCGCGGCGCTGGGCGGCCAGAACGGGCTGTTCTCGGTGCTGCCGCTGTCGGGCGAACAGATCCTCGCACTGCGCAATGATCACGGCATCTACATGGCCGGATCGGGCCGCATCAACGTCGCCGGCCTGACGATGGGCAACATCGACAAGTTCATCGCCGACGTGGCGACGGTCAGCGCCTGAGATGGACCGGCAGCCGGTCCTCGAAGGGGAGCGGCTGCTGCTTCGTCCCTTGGCGGCGGAGGACTGGGATGCGCTCTATGCCGTTGCCAGCGATCCGCTGATCTGGCAGCTCCACCCCGCAAACGATCGCTGGCAGGAGGGCGTGTTCCGCGCCTTCTTCGCCGATGCGCTGGCGCAAGGCGGGGCCTTGGCGGTGATCGATAAGGCCAGTGGCAGGGTTGTCGGTTCTTCGCGGTTCCAGGCCTATGATCGGGCGGGCGGCGGCTCGGTCGAAATCGGCTGGACCTTTCTGGCGCGCAGCCATTGGAACGGGGCGTTCAACCCGGAACTCAAACGGCTGATGCTGGCCCATGCGCTGCGTTTCGTCGAGCGGGTCGACTTTCGCGTGGGGGAACACAACCTGCGTTCGCGCCGGGCGATGGAGAAGATCGGCGGACGCCTGAGCGACCGCTTCGATATTGCCGAAACCGCCAGCGGCCCGGCCCGCCATGTCGTTTACGAGATCACCCGCGAGAGCTTTGCCGCGGGGCCGCTCAGCTCTTGAGGCCCGTTAGCCCTTCAGGCTCTGCATCCGCTGGAGATAGCGGGCCAGCACATCGATTTCGAGATTGACGCTGTGACCGGCCTGTAGCGCGCCGATCGTGGTCACATCGGCGGTGTGCGGAATGATGTTGAGCATGAAATGGCAGCTGCCATCGGCCTGATCGGCCAGCGAATTGACTGTCAGCGACACACCATCGACCGTGATCGAGCCCTTGGCTGCGACATAAGGCGCGATCTCTGCCGGAGCGGCGATCACGAACTGGACCGAGCCATCGACCGGGGTGCGGCTGACAACCTGGCCCACGGCATCGACATGGCCGGTCACGATGTGGCCGCCCAGTTCATCGCCCAGCTTGAGCGCCTGTTCGAGGTTGAGCGCGCTTCCTGCGGCCCACATTCCCTGCACCGTGCGGCTGACCGTTTCGCCCGAGATATCGACCGCGAACCACGCGTCCCCGGCCTGGCCGCCGCGTTCCACCACGGTCAGGCATACGCCCGAACAGGCGATCGAGGCGCCGATCGCGATCTGCGCAGGATCGAACGGGCAGGCGATCACGGCGCGCAGATCGCCCTGCTGACGGGATTCGCGGATCTGGCCGACGGCGGTAATGATTCCGGTAAACATCAGGTGTGCTCGTAAACTTCGAGGAGGTCGTTGCCAAGCTGGCGGCGATCACGAACTGTCCAGCGGCTATGCGCCGCGCCGAGGTTGGCGAGGCCAAGGTCCGCGACACAGGGGCGCCCGCCGCCGATCACGATCGGCGCGCGGTACAGCACGATGCGGTCAATGAGGTCGGCGCGAAGGAAGGCGGCCGCCGCACCGGCGCCGCCTTCGATGAACAGGGTTTGCGCCTCGGCCATGGCCGTGCCGACCTGTTCAGGCGCATCGAGCGCGTTCCAGCCGTCGGGGGCGGGGCCACGGGTCAGCACCCAGCGTTCGGGCGAGCGATCTTCGAGCCCCGGCAGGCGCACGTCGAGCCGGGGGCTGTCCGCGCGGAGTGTTTCACCGCCGACCAGGATCGCATCGGACCGGGCGCGCAGGGCATGGGTGTGGGCGCGCGCGGCGGGGCCGGTGATCCACTGGCTTTCACCGTCAGCCGTGGCGATGGCCCCGTCGAGCGAGGTTGCCAGCTTGAGGGTGATGTGCGGGCGCCCGGCCTCGCGCCGCTTGAGGTAGCCGATGAGGCTGGCCGTGCAGGCGTGATCGGGCAAGAGATCAACCGTGATCCCGGCGCTGCGCAGGCGCGCGATCCCGGCGCCGGCGGTGCGCGGGTCGGGATCGCCGCAGCCGATCACCACCCGGGCCACGCCGCTCGCCGCAACCAGATCGGCACAGGCCGGCCCGCGCACGGAGTGATGGGCGCAGGGCTCCAGTGTCACGTAAAGCGTGGCGCCGAGCGCTTCGGTCCCGGCGGCGTCCAGCGCCATCGCTTCGGCATGGGGACGCCCGCCCGGCTGGGTCCAGCCGCGCGCGATGACCGCGCCATGCTTGACCAGGATCGCGCCCACGGCCGGATTGGGGCGGGCCAGCGGCAGGCCGCGCGCGGCAAGGCTGGCGGCAGCGGCCAGCCAGCGATGGTCTGCCTTAGTGGTCAACCTTGGCGGATCCGGCTTCGGCTGCGCCGTCGGCCTCGGCCGGCGCAATGCCCGACTGCTTGAGGATCGCATCGGTGCGGGCCTTGGCTTCGGCGTCGGCCTTGGCCTTGTCGGCGTCGGCGCTCTGCTTCATCTTGTCGACATCAAGCCCGGTGGCACGGCCCACCGACATCCACAGTTTCTGACCTTCGGCGGCCTGATCGGCTTCGGCCTTGAGCGCGGCTTCCTTGCGCTTCTGGTTTTCGGCGATGAAGGCGCGGGTTTCAGCTTCGGTGCGATCGGCTGGCCATGCGGTGATATAGGTTATCTCGGGAAGCTGGCGCTGCTTCTTCCAACTCTGATTGACCATGATCGAAAAGACCGCGCCGGTGGTCAGCGCTGCAAGGATAGCGATCCACCAGCGGTGCGGCCCGGCATCGCGGAATACCTGACGGAAATCGGCAATCGCGCCAGCCGGCTTGACGTTGCGCAGGAAAGACATGGGGCCCATCGACATGGCGCCAAGATAGGGGCGCAGGGCCGATTGCGCCAGCGATCAGTTGTAATCGACCGAAATCGGGATGCGGCCGCGGAAATTTCCGCCGCGTCCGCCGCTGATGTTCAGCCGCGCACCGAAGTTGAATTCAAGCTGGCCATTGGCATCGAGCGCGGGGTGTGGCGGCAAGTCGGTGGTGAAGGCGGCCAGTTCGCCCTGCGCGCCATCTGGTGTGGTCATCACCACCCGATCAGGCAGGTCGATGTGCACTTCGCGCAGCGGCGCGCCGGTGATCCGCCCCCGCCCGGTGACCGGCAGTCCGCCAAGGTCAAGCATCCCGCCGCCGGTGCGCTTGGCGCCGCTGGCGGGATCGACCATTGCACTGCCGCCGGCTTGCCCGGTCAGTGCAAGACGGCTGAAATAGAGATCGGCCCAGATCTCGATGCCGAGGGGACGCTCGCCAGCCGCGGCGGCGGTGCTGTCACCCAGGCACAGGCGGCAGGCATCCTGTCCCGCCGCCGGAGCGGCAAGCAGCAGGGCCAGAATGGCAAGAGACGCAAGGCGGGCCATGCTCGCCGGCATCGCCCGGGCATGGTTAAGATGGCGTTACCACGGTCAGCCCAACGCGGCGTAAAGGCCGCGACCCTCGCGCTTGAGCCACAGGTTGGCGGCGCGGATATCGCCATCGTAGATTTCGGCAAGCAGCGCGTGGAACCGCGGTGAATGATCGAAGTGGATCAGATGGGTCACCTCGTGCGCGACGACCGACCGGCGCACCATTTCAGGCGCCATGATCAGGCGCCAGTTGATCCGGATTGTCCCATCACCAGCGCAGCTGCCCCAGCGGCGCTGGGCCCGGCTGAGCATCAGCCGCGGCACCGGCTGGCCAGCGCGGGCGCAGTAGAAGGCGAGATCCTCGCTCAGCAGGCGGCGCGCTTCGCCTTCGAGCCAGCGGGTGACGCGCGCCGCCAGCGAATCGCCGGGGCCGCCAACATGCAGTTCGGCTTCGCCGGCCTGCACCCGGCGGGGGCGGGCCGGATCATGACGCACCACCAGGTCACGCCCAAGATAGCGCAGCACTGCCCCATCGCCGAGCGCGACCTGGCTGGGCAAGGCGATAAGCTGGGCTTCCAGCCAGGCAGCCTTGCTTTGCGCAAATGCCAGCGCATCGGCGCTGCGGCCCCAGCTCGGCAAGGTGATCCGCACTTCGCTGCCATCGGGGGCGAGCCGCATGGTCATCCGCCGGGCCGAAGCCGTGCGCCGCAGGACCACCGGCAGGCTGCGTCCGCCAACCTCAACCGTGGGTGCCTGCCGGGCGGGGCGCAGCAGCCAGTCGATCATTGCGCCCTACTCGTCATCCGCCAGATCATCAGGGGCCAGCTCCATGCCCGGCGGGAGGATCACGTGCTGTTCAAGAGGTCCGGCAACCAGCTCGCTGATCGCCTTGCCGCGCACCGAGATGCCGGCGGTGTGCACGGTCTCGCGGCTGCCCGAGATCAGGTAGTGCCAGTCGGCCAGCGGCAGGCCATCGGCGCGCAGGCGGTAGGCGCAGCTATCGGGCAACCAGGCGATGCTGGCGGCGAGCTGCGGGTTGAGCTTGAGGCAATCGGGCACCTGGCGCTTGCGGTGCTTGTAGTCGCTGCACTGCGCGGTCTTCAGATCAAGCAGGCGGCAGGCGACATTGGTGGGATAGATGACCCCGGTGTCTTCATCTTCGCACTTGTGCAGGCAGCACTGGCCGCAGCCGTCGCACAGCGCCTCCCACTCGTCGCGGGTCAGGCTCTGGACCGGCAGTTCCCAGAAGCGGGGGCGCAGGCTGGTCACTTCACCGACACGGCAAGGTCGGCGGCAACCGCCTCGGCGCTCTTGTCCACGGGAAGCGCCTCGATCGGCTGGCCCGCGGGGCCGAACAGATAGGCCAGGCGGCTGTGGTCCATCAGGTAGCCGCCGGGGGTGTCCTGGCCGCGCTGGGCGACGACCTTGAACGCTTTCACTGCGCCATCGACCTGCGCCTGGGTGCCGGTCAGGCCGATCAGGCGGGGGGAGAAGGCGGCGGCGAATTCGCCCACGCGGGCGGCCGTGTCGCGCGCCGGATCAATGGTCACGAAGATCGGCTGGACCTTTGCCGCCAGATCGGGGTGGGCCTTTTCGAACTGGGCGAAGCCGCGCATCATCACGCCCACGTCGGTCGGGCAGGCATCGGGGCAGAAGGTGTAGCCGAAGTAGATGATCCGGTATTTTCCGGCGAAGTCATCCCAGCGCACGGGCTTGCCGTCCTTGTCGCTCAGCGTGAAGGCGCCGCCAATCTGCGCGCCGGTCAATTCGGTGCCGGCGATGGGGCTGGCCTGTTCACCCTGCGGCGCGCAAGCGGCAAGCGCGAGGGGGGCAAGGAGCAGCGACAGGGCAATAAAGGGCTTGGTCATGGCGCGCCGGTTCATGCTCTGCTAAACCGCGCGGCGCAAGGGAGGGTTTGAGGCCTGCCCCGCGATTCTCGCGGACATGTCCAACAGGAGGAATTGCCCCGTGTCCAAGTTTCATGCGCTGATTGCTGCGCCGGTCGCCATCGTGGCTGCTGCCGTGGCACTGCCCACCCCGGCAGCCGCGCAATTCACCGAAAGCTACAAGTTCCTCGAAGCCGTGCGCAAGAAGGACGGCAACGAAGTGACCAAGCTGCTCGATGCGGGCGGCCCCAACCTGATCAACACGCGCGATTACACCAGCGGCGAATCGGCGCTGCACATCATGACAACCAAGCGCGACCTGACCTGGATGCGCTTCTTGGTTGGCAAGGGCGCCAACGTCAACGCGCGCGATGCCAAGGGCGTGACCCCGCTGGTGGCGGCGGTGAATTTCAATTTCGTTGAAGGCGCCGAATTCCTGATCGGGCAGGGCGCCAAGCTGGATGACAGCAACAATGCCGGCGAAACCCCGCTGATCACCGCGGTTCACAATCGCAACATCGATCTGATGCGGGTGCTGCTGACAGCCGGCGCCGATCCCGATCGGGCCGACAATTCGGGCCGCTCGGCGCGCGACTATGCCCAGTTCGAAGGGCAGGACAGCGCGGCGATGACCACGATCGTCAAATATGCCAAGCCCAAGAAAAAGGACGGCGCGGCCAAGGTCTTCGGGCCCTCGTTCCGGTGACCAGCGCTCCCGCCAGTTTTGAGCCGGCCAGTCTTGAAGATGTGCGTCTCGCGCTGGCGTGGGACATTGCCGATGCCGCGGCCTTTGATGGGTGGAGCGAGGCCGCGGTGCGCGATGCCGCGCAGGTTCGCGGGATCGATCCCGCTACGGCTGTGTTCGCCTTTGCCGAAGGGCCGATGGCGATGATCGAGGCCTGGGCCCGCGCGGTTGATGCCCGGATGCTCGCCGTGCTGCCGTCCGAGCGGCTTGCCGCGATGAAGATCCGGGAAAGGATCCGCAGCCTGATCCAGGCGCGGCTCGATGCCGTGGCCGGGCAGAAAGAGGCGCTGCGCCGCGCGCAGGCGATCATGGCTCGCCCGCGCAACATGGCCCGCGCCGCGCGGATCGGCTGGGCCAGCGCCGATGCGATGTGGCGCGCGGCCGGCGATACGGCGGCCGATTACAACCACTACACCAAGCGCCTCACGCTGGGATCGATCTATGCCGCGACGCTGGCAGTCTATGTTGGCGATACCAGTGACGGCCACGCCGAAACGCGCGCCTTCCTTGATCGGCGGATCGAAGGGATCATGAAATTCGAAGCGGCCAAGGCCCGGTTGCTGCGCCCTTCGGATGAGCATTTCAGCCCGGCGCGGCTGCTGGGGCGGCTGCGCTATCCGGCGCGCTAGGCACCGGCTTTTTGACCTGGCGCAAATTATTGCGAATGACTTGCAATTAGCCCGGCGTTCTGGCAGCGCCGAACCATGAACCTTGACGCCCTCCCCATCGGCCAACGCGCCCGCGTGATCGCGGTTGATTGGACCGTGCTGGCGCCGGATGAGGCGCAGCGGCTGCAGGCCCTGGGAGTGGATGTGGGCGCGCGGGTGACCGTGGCCCATCGCGGGGTGTTCGGCGGGGCGGATCCGATCGCGCTAACCGTGGGGCGGATGACCGTCGCCTTGCGCCGCGCCCATGCGCGGGCGATGGCGGTGGAGCCGGTGGCTGGGGCTGGTCGCTAAGATGGCAGGATTGCGCAGCGCGGCCCTGGTCGGCAACCCCAATGCAGGCAAAAGCGCGCTGTTCAACGCGCTGACCGGCGCGCGCCAGAAGATCGCGAACTATCCGGGCGTGACCGTGGAGCGCAAGGCCGGGCGGCTGGTGCTGCCCACGGGCGAAGCGATCGAACTGACCGACCTGCCCGGTTCCTATGGCCTGCACGACACCAGCCCGGACGAGGAAGTGACCCGCCGGGTGATTCTGGGCGAACAGGCCGGTGAAGAGGCGCCCCAGGTGCTGATCGTCGTGCTCGACGCTTCGAACCTTGAGCAGCATCTGGTCTTTGCCCAGGAAGTGATCGCGCTGGGGCGGCCCTGTGTGGTTGCGCTCAACATGCTGGATCTGGCCGAACGCGATGGGCTGGTGATTGATCCCCACGCCTTGGAAGAGGCATTGGGCGTGCCGGTGATCCCGACCGTGGCGGTGCGCCGCCGGGGGCTGGCCGAACTGGCCGCCGCGATCGCAGTGGCAGAGGAGCGCCCCGCCGAGCATCACCGTCCGCACACCACGCTGACCGAGCGGCGGATGACCGCCCATGCCATTGCCGAAGCTGCGATCCTGTCGGAAACCACGCGGCACCGGCTTCATGCCCGGCTCGATCGGTTGCTGTTGCATCCCTGGCTTGGCCCGGTGATCCTGTTTGCGCTGCTGTTCGTGGTGTTCCAGGCGGTGTTCAGCGGCGCGGCGCCCTTTGCCGATGCCTTGCAGGCTGGCGTTGACGGTGTGATCGGCGCGGTGCGCGAGGCGATGGCGCCTTCGTTGCTGCGTGATCTCTTGACCGATGGGGTGCTGTCCGGCGTCGGCTCGGTCGTGGTGTTCCTGCCGCAGATTTTGATCCTGTTCTTCTTTATCCTCGCGATGGAAGCCTCGGGTTATATGGCCCGCGCGGCCTTCCTGATGGACAGGTTGATGGCCGGGGTGGGCCTTTCCGGGCGCAGCTTCATTCCGCTGCTGTCCAGCTTTGCCTGCGCCGTGCCGGGGATCATGGCGACACGCTCGATCTCGGATCCCAAGGACCGGCTGACCACGATCCTGGTCGCCCCATTGATGACCTGTTCGGCCCGGCTTCCGGTCTATGCGGTGATTATCGCGGCCTTCATTCCCAATACGCGCGTGGCGGGGCCGATTGGCTTGCAGGGGCTGGTCCTGCTCGGGCTCTATGTCGCGGGGATCGTGGCCGCGATGCTGGCCGCGCTGGTGCTGCGCCGGTCGGTGACCAAGGGTTCGGCCAGCGGCTTCATCATGGAACTGCCCAAGTATCAGCTGCCGCGCGTGCGCGATCTGGCGATCGGGCTGTTCCAGCGCGCCTGGGTGTTCGTGCGCCGCGCCGGCACGATCATCCTGACGGTCACGGTCGTGCTGTGGCTCTTGCTCAATTTTCCGCGTGCGGGGCAGGGTGAGGATCAGGTCGATGCTTCGATCGCCGGCCATGTCGCCAATGGGCTGGCCGTGGTGGTAAAGCCGATCGGCTTCAACCGCGATATCGCCCTGGCGCTGATCCCGGCGATGGCCGCGCGCGAAGTGGCGGTCAGTTCGCTGGCCACCAGCTATGCCGTATCTGCTCCCGACGATGCCCAGCAGGCCGCCGCGCTTGGCGAACGGCTGCGCGGCGCGTGGAGCCTGCCGACCGCGCTGGCTTTCCTCGCCTGGTTCGTCTTCGCCCCGCAGTGCATGAGCACCATCGCGGTCACGCGGCGCGAAACAAACGGGTGGAAATGGCCCGCCTTCATGTTGCTCTACCTGTTTGGGCTGGCCTACATCGCTGCGGGAATCATCTACTGGAGCGCAATCGCTCTGGGTCTGTAGTCCGCAAGGGGTAAGGTAATGGCAGGCAGCGTCAACAAGGTCATCCTGATCGGCAATCTTGGTGCCGATCCGGAAGTGAAGTCGTTCCAGAACGGCGGGCGCATCGCCAACCTGCGGATCGCCACCAGCGAAAGCTGGAAGGATCGCCAGACCGGCGAGCGCAAGGAACGCACCGAATGGCATAGCGTGGTGATCCAGTCCGAAGGGCTGGTCGGCGTGGTCGAACGTTTCCTGCGCAAGGGCAGCAAGGTCTACATCGAAGGCAGCCTGCGCACCCGCAAGTGGCAGGACCAGTCGGGCAACGATCGCTACACCACTGAAGTTTCGGTGGGCGGGGTTGGCGGCGTGCTGACCATGCTTGATGGCCCGCAGGGCGGCAGCGGCGGTGGCGGGGGCCAGCGCGGCGGCAATGACTGGGGCTCGGGCGGCGGCAGCGGCGGCGCATCGTCGGGCGGCGGCTTTGGCGGCGGTCAGCGTTCGGGCGGCAGCCCGGCCGGCGGCGGCTTCGGCGACGATCTCGACGACGATATCCCGTTCTGATCGGGTCGTCCTGATCGGGCTGCGGCGGCGTCAGTCGCCCTTCTTCAGGGCTGCGAGTGCGGCAAACGGCCCGGTTTGATCCGGATTGAGGAGCCCGGCCTTGCGCCGGGCTTCTTCTGCATGGGGCCCCACCGCGAAGGGATCGATCGCCAGCGCCATGCTCTGCGCCAAGGCTTCGCCCAGATCGAAGCAACCCTGGGCTTCCATTTCGATCTCGTCGAGGTCGTCCTCGTCCAGCTCCATTTCTTCGTCGGGCCGGCCAGGCTGGGCCGGGGGGACGAACCGGAAGGCCAGCGGTTCGGCGATCTTGACCGGGAGGTCTTCGCCCGAAACCGCGCAGCTTTGCACGATTGCCGCATTCAGCCGGCCTTGGGCGCGCACTGCGGCGCCATCGGGGATCAGGGTGACGGTTGCGCGCAAGTGATCGACCCGGACCAGGCCGAAACGACTGGCGAGCGCGGCGCATTCCGCGGCGCTGGCTTCAAGCTGCTGCGGCCCGGTGGGCAGGTGGCGCAGGTCATAGGGGCGGGCAAATTCGCTCATCGCGTGATCTTTCCGGCAAGCAGGGCATCATCGTCAAGCGCGGCCAGGGTCGCGGCCAGGTTGCGCGCCCGATCGGCCACCAGGTCGGCGCGGGCATCGGCCACCAGCGAGACGTTGCGGCGCACGGCATCGGCCAGCACGCCGGCGTCAGCGGCTTCAAGCCCGGCGCGATAGGCGCCGATTCGCCCGCCCAGCGTGCTCATCAGGCGGCCAATGTGCTTGCCCACCACCATGTCGCCAACCCCGCTTTCGCGCAGTTGGCCGTCCATGTCCTCGACGAACAGTTCAGCGAGGCGCGCCATCGGCTGCGCGAGGGCCGGGCTGGCTTCCATCCGGATCAGCGCCACTGAAAGCACCAGCGTGATGCAATCGAACCGGCCCGCCACGGTGTCGGCCACGCCGTCTGCGGCGTACCATTCGCGTTCGCGGGCGATTTCGACCACGCGGTGCCACAGCGGGCGCACGGGGGCGCGATCGTCGGTCTTCGGGCCAAACAGGCGGGAGAGCAGCGACATCGACAATGGGTTCCTTCGTTCAGCGGGGATTAAACGGCTTTGCCCCAAGCGGCGCGGGGCTGGGCCATTGCGCCCCGGGCCAAGGCGGCTTAAGGCTGGCCGCGCGATAAAGGACACGAGGCCGGCGGGCAATGCCCGCGTGCCTGACGGAGCAAGTGCAGATGCGGGTTACGGTCAAGATCATGCGCGGCGTGGCGCTTGGGGCAATGCTGGTGGCAGGCCTCTCGGGCTGTGCCTCGATCAAGGATCACCGCGGCTACATCGTCGATGCAGCCCTGCTCGATTCGGTGACCCCGGGGATCGACAACCAGGCCTCGGTCGAACGCACGCTGGGTCGGCCCACGCTGGTCAGCCAGTTCGGCCAGAAGGACTGGTACTATATCTCGACCTATACCAAGCAGGCGGCCTTCACCCGTCCGCGCGCCAACGAACAGCTGCTGATCAAGGTCAGCTTCGACGACAAGGGCAATGTCGCCTCGATCCAGCGCACTGGCATGGACAAGGTGGTCAAGCTCAACCCCGATGGCGATGCCACCCCGACGCTGGGCCGCGATCGCAGCTTCCTTGAAGACCTGTTCGGCAATATCGGCACGGTCGGCGCGGCTGGCATGGGCAGCCAGGGCAGCGGCCCGGGCGGTCCGAACGGCAGCTAGGTTGAAGCCGCCGGGATCGACCATATATCCCGGACTATGAACACTTCTCAGGACAGCCAC
>JAYSCF010000023.1:0-2332 GCA_041915005.1 Novosphingobium sp. | reverse complement strand
TTCCAAGGGCGGGCGCACCGTCATTGCCGGCGATGGCCAGGTTTCCATGGGCAACACGGTAATGAAGCCGAACGCGCGCAAGGTGCGGCGGATCGGCGATGGCAGCGTGGTGGCGGGCTTTGCCGGCGCAACCGCCGATGCCTTCACCCTGTTCGAGCGGCTCGAAAAGAAGCTTGAGCAGCATCGCGGCCAGTTGCTGCGCGCCGCGGTCGAACTCGCCAAGGACTGGCGCACCGATAAGTACCTGCGCAATCTAGAAGCCCTGATGATCGTGGCCGACAAGGACACCATGCTGGTGCTGACCGGCAATGGCGATGTGCTGGAGCCCGAAGGCGGGATCGCGGCGATCGGTTCGGGCGGAAACTACGCCCTGTCCGCCGCCAAGGCGCTGACCGACTACGAAGATGATCCCGAACGGATCGCCCGGCGCGCGATGCAGGTTGCCGCCGATGTCTGCGTCTTCACCAATGACCGCGTCACGCTGGAAGAAGTCTGATCCGATGAGCGATACCCTGACCCCCAAGGCGATCGTCCGCGCCCTGGATGAACACATTGTCGGCCAGCACGAGGCCAAGCGCGCCGTGGCCGTGGCCCTGCGCAACCGTTGGCGCCGCCAGCGGCTGTCCGCCGACCTGCGCGATGAGGTGACGCCCAAGAACATCCTGATGATCGGCCCCACGGGCTGCGGCAAGACCGAGATCAGCCGCCGCCTGGCCCGGCTGGCCGATGCGCCGTTCGTCAAGGTTGAGGCGACCAAGTTCACCGAGGTCGGCTATGTTGGCCGCGATGTCGAACAGATCGCGCGCGACCTGGCCGAGGAAGCGATCCGGCTGGAAAAGGACCGCCGCCGCGAAGCCGTGCGCGAAGCGGCCGAAAAGGCGGCGATGGACCGGCTGTTGAAGGCCCTGGTTGGCGATGGCGCGTCCGAAGCCACCCGCGAAAGCTTTCGCCAGCGCATCGAGCAGAAGGCGATGGACGGGGTCGAGGTTGAGATCGAGGTGGAGGATGCCCCCGCTGCTTCCTTCGAACTGCCCGGGATGGGCGGCAATGTCGGCATGATCAACCTGTCCGACATGATGTCCAAGGCGATGGGCAAGCAGAACCTCAAGCGCCGCAAACTGAAAGTGCCCGAGGCCTGGACCAAGCTGGTCGACGAGGAATCGGAACGCCGCATGGATCAGGACGATGTCGCCCGCGTCGCGCTGGCCAATGCCGAAACCAACGGGATCGTCTTCATCGACGAGATCGACAAGATCGCGGTCAGCGACGTGCGCGGCGGATCGGTGAGCCGCGAAGGCGTGCAGCGCGATCTGCTGCCGCTGATCGAAGGCACCACGGTTGCCACCAAATATGGTCCGATGAAGACCGACCACGTGCTGTTTATCGCCTCGGGCGCGTTCCACGTGGCCAAGCCGAGCGACCTGCTGCCCGAATTGCAGGGCCGCCTGCCGATCCGGGTTGAGCTGAAGGCGCTGTCGGAAGAGGACTTCGTGCGGATCCTGTCGGAAACCCGTGCCAATCTGGTCGAACAATACCGGGCGCTGCTGGGCACCGAGCAGGTAACGCTTGATTTTACCGCCGATGCCGTGGGCGCGGTTGCGAAGATCGCAGCCCAAGTCAACGAAGCGGTCGAGAACATCGGCGCGCGGCGGCTGCAGACGGTGATGGAGCGGTTGCTCGAAGACCTCTCGTTCGAAGCCGAAGACCGCACCGGGGACGTGGTGACGATCGATGCCGCCTATGTCCAAAGCCGCCTGTCAGGGCTGGCGCAGGACAGCGATCTCAGCAAATATATCCTCTGAGCCGAGGAGCCATCATGCATCAGACCCCCGAAGACCGCCCGATCTACCGCCTGCTGACCGGCAAGGATGACCGCGCCTTTTGCGAGCGCGTGTCCGAGGCGCTCGATCAGGGCTGGCGGCTCTATGGCTCGCCCACGATGACCTATGATGGCGGCATGGATTGCATCAAGGTGGCCCAGGCCGTGGTCTGGCACGAAGCCGATGTGGTGAAGTAGGCCGGGGCCTACTCCGCCGCTTCGGCTGCTTCTTCCACTTCGCTGGCCTGGCGCGCCCACATTTCGGCATAGAGCCCGTCGCTGCGCAGCAGGTCGGCGTGGGTGCCGCTTTCGGCCAGTTGACCGTCGTTCAGCACGAGAATCCGGTCGGCATCGGCGATCGTCGAAAGGCGGTGCGCGATCGACAGCGAGGTGCGCCCCGTGCTGACCCGGTGCAGGGTGGCCAGGATGTCCTGTTCGGTGCGGGTGTCGAGCGCGGAGGTGGCCTCATCCAGCAGCAGGATTGGCGGGTTCTTCACCAGCGTGCGGGCGATC
>JAYSCF010000022.1:0-14516 GCA_041915005.1 Novosphingobium sp. | reverse complement strand
GCTGGCCAAGAACGTGCTGACCGCCAGCAAGGAAGTGGCCAGCCTGTTCCTGGTGATCTTCTCGGTCGGGATTGCGCTGGGTTCGGTCTCGGTCAATGCCTTGCTCAAGGGCAGGGTTTCGGCCCGCTATGCGCCGCGCTCGGTGCTGGCGATGGGCGGCTTCGTGGTGGCGTTCTATTTCGTGTGCACCGGCTGGCAGACCCAGCCGCAGGGCGACCTGCTCGATGTGGCGCACTTCCTGGCCGAACCGCGCGCGGTGTGGCTGCTGGCCTGCCTGCTGGGGATTGCAACGGCAGGCGGCATGTTCGTCGTCCCGCTCTATGCCTTCCTGACCACCTTCGTCGACAAGTCGCAAACCTCGCGCACCATCGCCGCCAACAATATCGTCAATTCGCTGGCGATGGTGGTCGGCTCGCTGATCGCCACGGCGCTATCGGCGGCCGGGGTGCCGATTCTTCAGCAGCTGCTGCTCAGTGCGGCGATGTGCCTGGTTTCCGCCTGGCTGGCGCAAAAGCTGGTGGCGGCAGAACAAGCCGCCTGATCCGTCAGGCAAGATAGAGGCTGACCGCCACGAAACAGGCGCAATAGGCCAGCAGGAAATGGCGCAGGTCTTCGGCCGTGATCCGGCGATACCATCGCGCCTTGCGCGGCCGCTCTGCACGGCAGACATGCGGCGGCAGGCTGCGCCGGAACGGATGGCGGGCGGCTTCATCGGTCAGGACCAGGGAACGTCTCATAGCCCTGGGTTAAGGGCTGCTTCACCATCGCGCCAGCGCCCAAAACACGGCAAAGTGGCGCCTATCCCGATCCGGGACAGTTCCGCTCGGGTGGAGAACCCCATCCCCCCGATTGCGGGGCGCGAGGGGCCTCGCTAGTCTCGCCTGATGACCGAACCGACGCTTCTCAATGGCGGGCGCTTGCTCGTCGATTGCCTCATCGCGCAAGGCTGCGACCGGATCTTCACGGTTCCGGGGGAAAGCTTCCTCGCCGTGCTCGATGCGCTGCACGATTCGCCCGAAGTGCAGACCGTGATCTGCCGCCAGGAAGGCGGCGCCGCCTTCATGGCCTGCGCCGATGGCACGATGACCGGCCGCCCCGGCGTGTGCTTCGTCACGCGCGGCCCCGGGGCCACCAATGCCTCGATCGGGGTGCATGTTGCGCTGCAGGATTCGCAGCCGATGCTGCTGTTCATCGGCGATGTCGATCGCGGCATGAAGGACCGCGAAGGTTTCCAGGAAGTCGATTTCGGGCAGATGTTCGCGCCGCTCGCCAAGCTGGTGCTGCGGATCGACGATCCCGCCCGGATCCCGGAATATATCGCCCGCGCCTGGTCCACCGCGATTTCGGGGCGTCCCGGGCCAGTGGTGATCGCCCTGCCCGAGGACATGCTGCTGGAAACGGTGCAAGGCGCCGCGCCGCGCCCGGCCGTTTACCGCCCGGCGCAGGCGGTCTGTCCCGATGCGCTGGCCACGCTGATGCGCCTGATCGGCGATGCTGCCGCCCCGATCGCGATTGTCGGCGGGGCCGGTTGGCATGCCAAGGCGCGCGAACATTTCACCACCTTTGCCGAGCGGATCGGCCTGCCGGTTGCCGGGGCCTTTCGCCGCCAGGACGCGATCCCCAATTCCAGCCCGGTCTGGGCCGGAAACCTGGGCTATGGCCCCAACCCCCGGCTGGTCGAACGGATCAAATCGGCCGACCTGATCCTGGCCGTCGGCGCGCGGCTGGGCGAAGCGACGACCGATAGCTACACCCTCGTCACGCCGGATCATCCCGGACAAGTGCTGATCCATGTCCACCCCGATCCCGATGAACTGGGCCGGGTCTATCGCCCCGATCTGGCGCTCTGCGCCGACATGGCCGAATTCGCTGAAGAGGCCGCGCTGTGGGACGATGACATCATCCCGTTTGACGCCGGCGCGGAGGCGCACCGCGAATGGCTGGACTGGACCAGCGCTCGCCCGGCGCCTTTCGCGCTCGACATGGCGGCTTGCGTCACCGCGATGCGCGCCGCCCTGCCCGGCGACGCGATCATCTGCAACGGCGCGGGCAACTTTTCGGGCTGGTGGCACCGCTATTGGCACTATGACGGCTTTCCCACGCAGCTTGCGCCCACGGCCGGAGCCATGGGCTATGGCGTTCCCGCGGCGGTTGCCGCGGCGCTGCGCCATCCCGAACGCACCGCAGTGGCGCTGGCCGGCGATGGCGATTTCCTGATGAACGGCCAGGAATTGGCAACCGCCGTGCAATATGGCTGCGATCTGCTGGTCGTGCTGGTCGACAACGGCGCCTACGGCACGATCCGGATGCACCAGGAACGCGAATTCCCGGCCCGGGTTTCGGGCACGACGCTATCCAATCCCGATTTTGCCGCCCTTGCCCGCGCCTATGGCGGATGGGCGCAGCGGGTTGAAACCACCGCCCAGTTCGAAAGCGCCCTTGCCGAGGCCACATCGCGCAAGGGGCTGCGCCTGCTGCATCTGGTGATCGATGTCGAGCAGCTCAGCGCGGGCGGGGCCAGCGTTTCGGCCCTGCGCGCGCGGGCCGGAAAGTAGGGTTCAGCCCTCGCTCAGCGCGAGGATGTGCTGCCATTCTTCGGGCCGGACCGCTGAAACCGACAGCCGGAACTTGGTCAGCAGCTCCATCTCGGCAAGCGCGGGATCGGCCTTGATTTCCTTGAGCGTGACCGTGCGGGCAAGCTTGCGCACCGGCTTCAGCCGGACCGCCGACCAGCGCCCGGTGTCGTCGCTGGGATCCTGGATGTGCTCACACGAAACCTGTGCGATGCCAACGACTTCGACGCCGATATTCGAGTGATAGAAGAACACTTCATCACCCAGCTTCATCGCCCGCATGTTGTTGCGCGCGGTGTAGTTGCGCACCCCGTCCCAGGTGCCCTCGCCCTCGGCGACAAGATCGTCCCAGCTGTAAACATCCGGTTCGGATTTCATCAGCCAATAGGATTTGATTTTGCTCATGCCATGCCCCGAGAAAGCGTCTAAGGCGGCGCCATAGACGTTTTATCCGGACTGCCTCAATATGCCTTTGACCACTCTCCCCGTACTTTCTCTGGCCGACGATTCCGCCGCTTTCTCCAAGGCGATCGGTGACAGCTTCAAGACCTTCGGCTTTGCCATGGTGAAGGACTTCGACATTGACCGCGCGCTGATCGACCGCGCGTGGCAGCTGTCGGAGCAGTTCTTTGCCCTGCCCGAGGCTGAAAAGCGCAGCTATCACAACCCCGCCATTGCCGGCGCGCGCGGCTATACCCCGTTCGGGGTTGAAATTGCCAAGGACGCCAAGGCCCACGATCTCAAGGAATTCTGGCACATCGGCCGCGACCTGCCCGAAGGCAGCCCGCTGGCCTCGTCGATGCCGCCCAACGTCTGGCCCGCACAGCCCGAAGGCTTCCGCGAGGTGTTCAGCGAACTCTACCGCCAGTTCGACGCCACCGGCGCCACGATCCTGTCGCGCATCGCGACTTACCTCGGGCTCGATGAACACTGGTTCGATGGTCCGATTGAGGATGGCAACTCGGTCATGCGGCTGCTGCACTATCCGCCGCTCAACCATGTCGAAGGCGAAGCAATCCGGGCCGGCGCGCATGGCGACATCAACCTCATCACCCTGCTGCTGGGCGCCGAGGAAGCCGGCCTTGAACTGCTGACCAAGGAAGGCAACTGGATCAGCGCCTCGCCGCCCGAAGGCGCGATGGTGATCAACGTCGGCGACATGCTGTCGCGCCTGACCAACGACGTGCTGCCCTCGACCATCCACCGGGTGCGCAACCCCAATGCCGAACGCGCCCGCTTCAGCCGCTATTCGATGCCGTTCTTCCTGCATCTGCGCAGCGATTTCCCGTTCCACACCCTGCCCCAGTGCATCACCCCCGAAAACCCGGATCGCTATCCGGTGTCGATCACGGCGGATGACTTCCTGCAGCAGCGCCTGCGCGAAATCGGCCTCAAGAAATAAGGGCTTGCATGGCCCCGCCGCGTCCAATTCTTAATGGGCGCAGCGGGGCTTAACCCTATTTTCAGCCCCCGGTGGCATCCCTTTGCGTGAACGGGCGCAGGGAACCAGACCGGGCATGCAGGCAGAAACCATCACCACCCCGGCGGCAAGCGCCATTCCGGCCCCGGCTGTCGACACGCGGATGGACAAGGCCCGCCGCGATGTGATCGCGCTGGCCATCGCGGTGGCGGCGATCATCATGTTCGTCGGCACCGGCGGGTCGGTCCTGTCCAGCATCGTGCGGGCCATGGCCGGCCACGGCGGCGGCCCCGATCGGATGCTGTCCAACGCCCTGCTGCTCAACATCGCGCTGATCATCTTCGGCTGGCGGCGCTACAGCGAACTGGTCGAGGAAATCCGCGAGCGCCGCCGCGCCGAACGCCAGGCCCGCGAACTGGCCGAACGCGATCCGCTGACCGGCTGCCTCAATCGCCGCAGCATCGGCCCGCAGACCGACGCCCTGATCGCGGCCGCCGCGCCCAGCGGCAAGGCCGTGGCCTTTCTCATGCTCGATCTCGACAGCTTCAAGCAGGTCAACGACGTGCACGGCCATATCGCCGGCGACACCCTGCTGCGCCATGCCGCCGCGCGCATCCGCGCCAGCTTGCCGCCAGATGCGCTGCTGGGCCGGCTTGGCGGCGATGAATTCGCCTGCGTGGTGCCATTCGATCCTGCCCATGCCGAACAGATCGACACCCTCGCCGAACGGCTGATTGCCGAAGTGGCCCTGCCGGTCGACCATGGCGACATCCGGATCGAAACCACCACGTCGATCGGGGTAACCCGCAACGACGGGCACGATCAGGTGTTCGACGCCCAGGCGCTGCTGCACATGGCCGATATCGCCATGTACCAGGCCAAGAACCGCGGGCGGAACCGCTATTTCTGGTTCGACCCGGCCATGGAAACCGAGCTGCGCTTTCGCAACGAGCTCGAATCCGGGATCCGCCGGGGCGTGCCGCAGGGCGAATTCGTGCCCTATTACGAAAAGCAGATCGACCTTGCGAGCGGCGAACTGGTTGGCTTTGAAATGCTTGCGCGGTGGATTTCGCCCAAGCTCGGGCTGGTCAGCCCCGATGTCTTCATTCCCGCCGCCGAGGATATCGGCATGATCGCCGACCTGTCGGAAAGCGTCATTCGCCAGGCGCTGGACGATGCCCGCGGCTGGGATCCGCGCCTGACCCTTTCGGTCAACATCTCGCCCCTGCAGCTGCGCGATCCGTGGTTCGCCCAGCGGATCCTCAAGCTGCTGGTCGAGGCCAATTTCCCGCCCCACCGGCTTGATATCGAGATTACCGAAAACTGCCTGCACGAAAACATCACGCTGGTCCGCTCGATGATTTCCAGCCTCAAGAACCAGGGCATCCGCGTGACGCTGGATGATTTCGGCACCGGCTATTCCTCGCTCTCGCAGCTGCATTCGCTCCCGTTCGATCGGATCAAGATCGACCGCAGCTTCATCACCCAGTTGCCGGGCAATCCCGACTGCGCGACCATCGTCCGCTCGATCGCGTCGCTCGGCGAAGGGCTGGGCCTGCCGATCACCGCCGAAGGCGTGGAAACCGAGGAAGTGCTGCGCGAACTGGAACAGTTCGGCACCTTCAACGCGCAAGGCTACTATTTCGGCCATCCCGCCCCGGCCCGCGACACCCACCGTGAACTGGCCCGGCTCGACCTGCTGCTCGATCCGGATGCGTTTCGGGCCGACGACGCCGCCGACTTCGCCGCGCAGCGCCGAGCCTGATCCCGCAGCCACTGGACGCCGCCGCGGCTGAGGCCTAGAGCGCAGCCATGCGCGTGCCTTTCATCAAGATGCATGGTCTCGGCAACGATTTCGTCGTGCTTGATGCACGCGAAGGGCTGGGCGTGCGCGTCGATACCGCGCTGGCCCGCGCCCTGGCGAACCGCCACACCGGGATCGGCTGCGACCAGTTGATCCTGCTCGAACCCAGCACCAGCGCCGATTTCCGGATGCGGATCTTCAATCCCGATGGCGGCGAGGTAGAGGCCTGCGGCAATGCCACCCGCGCGGTCGGCCTGCTGCATGGCCAGTCAGCCCGGATCGAAACGCTGGGCGGCGAACTGCGCTCTGATCCGGCCGCTGGCGGGATTGCCGTGGACATGGGGACCCCGCGCTTTGGCTGGGATGAAATCCCGCTGGCCTATGCGATGGACACACTGACCCTGCCGGTCGGCTGGGAAGAGCTGGATGCCCCCACCGCGGTCAATGTCGGCAATCCGCATGTGATCTTCTTCGTGCCCGATTGCGAGGCGGTCGAACTTGACCGGCTTGGTCCGCTGATCGAGCATGATCCGCTGTTTCCCGAACGCATCAACGTCAACGTCTGCACGATCACCGATCGCCGCCACATCCGCCTGCGGGTGTGGGAACGCGGCGCCGGGCTGACGCTGGCCTGCGGCACGGGAGCCTGCGCCACCGCGATAGGCGCCATGCGCCGCGGCCTGGTCGAACGCGATGTCGAGGTTGCCCTGCCCGGCGGCACGCTGCGGATCGAATGGACCGAGGCAGGCCGCATCCGCATGACCGGCCCGGCCAACGAAGCCTTTCGCGGCACCTTCGATCCTGCCGCCTATGGAGTGGCTGGGTGAGCGCAGAGGTGATTTCGCTGGGGTGCCGGCTCAATCTGTCTGAAAGCGAAACCCTGCGCAGCCTGCTCGCCGCCGAGGACGGGCTGGTGGTGATCAATTCCTGCGCCGTTACCGCCGAAGCCGTGCGCCAGACCCGCCAGGCGATCCGCAAGGCCCGCAAGGCCCGCCCCGATGCCCGCCTGCTCGTCACCGGCTGCGCCGCCGAAGTAGAGCGCGCCGCGCTCGCCGCGATGCCCGAAGTCGATGGCCTGATCGCCAACACGGCCAAGCTTGACCCCCGCGCCTGGAACGTCGCGCCGGTGGCCGACGCCGATCAGCGCCAGCACACCCGCGCCTTCATCGCGGTGCAGAATGGCTGTGATCATGCCTGCACCTTCTGCGTGATCCCGCAGGGGCGCGGGGCCAGCCGCTCGCTGACCATCCCGCAAGTGCTGCGCGAGGTCGAAATGCATCTTGTGCGCGGCGCCCGCGAGGTCGTGCTGACGGGGGTGGACGTGGCCAGCTGGGGCGCTGACCTGCCGGAACGCCCGGCGCTTGGTACTTTGGTGGACGCGATCCTTGCCACCTTTCCCGAGCTTGCCCGCCTGCGCCTGTCCTCGCTCGATGGGGCCACGATCGACCCCCTGCTCGAAGACCTGATCGGCGGCGAAGCGCGGATCATGCCGCACCTGCACCTTTCGCTGCAACACGGCCACGATCTGATCCTCAAGCGGATGAAGCGCCGCCACTCGCGGGCCGATGCCGTGGGACTGGTAGCCCGGCTCAAGGCCCGCCGCCCCGAAATCGCCATTGGCGCCGACCTTATCGCCGGCTTCCCGACCGAGGACGAGGCCGCCCACGCCGCCAACCTTTCGATCGTGGCGCAGCTGGGCATCGTTCACGGCCATGTCTTTCCCTATTCGCCGCGCCCGGGCACGCCGGCCGCGCGAATGCCGCAAGTTGCCCCGCCCGTGATCAAGGCCCGCGCCGCCGAACTGCGCAGCGCCGTGGCCCAGCAACGCCAGGCCTGGCTGGCCGCGCTGCTCGGCCAGCCCCAGCAAGTGCTTGCCGAACGCGACGGAACCGGCCATTCGCCCAATTTCGCACGGGTGCAGCTTGCCCCCGCAACCAGACCCGGAACGATCGTGACCGTAATTCCCACCCAGATCATCGAAGGCCTGCTGGCATGAGCAGCGACACCAGCTGGAGCGAGCGCCTGTTCGGCGGCTTCCGCAAGACCTCTGAACGCCTCTCCGACAACCTTGCCGGGATTGTCACCAAGGCCAGGCTCGATGACGAGCAGCTTGACGATATCGAGGACGCGCTGATCCTGTCGGACCTCGGCCCGCGCGCCGCGCGCCGCATCCGAGACCGGCTGGCCGGTGAACGGTTTGAACGCGGGGTCGATGAAACCGCGATCAAGCAGGCCGTCGCCGATGAAATCGCCGCGATCCTGCGGCCCGTGGCCAAGCCCCTTGAAGTGGTGGCCTTCCCCCGCCCGCAAGTGGTGCTGGTGATCGGCGTCAACGGTTCGGGCAAGACCACCACGATCGCCAAGCTCGCCCACCTGTTCCAGGAACAGGACTACGGCGTGATGCTGGCCGCGGGCGATACCTTCCGCGCTGCCGCGATCGGCCAGCTCGGTGTCTGGGCAGACCGGCTCGGCGTGCCGGTGGTCAAGGGCCCCGAAGGCGGCGATCCTTCGGCCGTGGTGTTCGATGCGGTCAAGGCCGCGACCGAACAGGGGATCGACGCGCTGATCGTCGACACCGCCGGACGGCTCCAGAACAAGCGCGAGTTGATGGACGAACTCGCCAAGATCCGCCGCGTGCTGGGCCGTCTGAACCCGGAAGCCCCGCACGACGTGGTGCTGGTGCTCGATGCCACCAACGGGCAGAATGCGCTGCAGCAGATCGAAACCTTCAAGGAGGTGGCGGGCGTGACCGGCCTGATCATGACCAAGCTCGACGGCACCGCCCGCGGCGGGGTGCTGGTGGCAGCGGCCGAACAATATGGCCTGCCGATCCACGCGATCGGCGTGGGCGAAAAGATCGACGACCTGCGCCCCTTCGATCCCGACCGTGTCGCGCGTGTAATTGCAGGAGTGGCCTGATGACCGAGACCCCTGCCCCCAAGAAATCCGGCTCTGGCCTGCTCAACCTGGTGGTCGACTATGGCCCGGTGGCCGTGTTTTTCGCGGTCTACAAGCATTACAGCCCTGCCGCGCACGACAACGCCGTGAGCGAGGTCTTCGCGGTGATGCGCGGGACCGTGGCCTTCATGATGGCGGCGGTGATCGCGCTGGCCGTATCGCGCTGGAAGCTGGGCAAGATCTCGCCGATGCTGTGGCTCTCGACCGGGCTGATCGTGGTGTTCGGCGGGCTGACCGTGTTCTTCCAGGACAAGAGCTGGATCCAGATCAAGCCGACCGTGATCTACCTGCTGTTCGGCGCCGCGCTGCTGATCGGCGCCGCGCAGGGCAAGCCGCTGCTCAAGTACCTGCTCCAGGCAGCCTTCGAAGGGCTCAACGATACGGGCTGGATGAAGCTGTCGCGCAATTGGGGGCTGTTCTTCTTCTTCCTCGCCGCGCTGAACGAAGTGCTGCGCCATCAGCTCAGCTTTGGGGACTGGATCGCCGCCAAGCTGTGGCTGTTCATGCCGCTGACTTTCCTGTTCACTTTCGCGCACATCCCGATGCTGCTGCGCCACGGCATGGCCGAAAGCGCCGAGAGCGAAGTGATCACCGACCCGCCGCACGAATGAAAACCACTCGCAAAAAGGTGTGACAAGCGGGCCAAGGCGCGCAATAGTCGAATCGAGGCCCGGAAAACCGGGCCCCTCACAGAACAACGCTTCGATTTAGGGGGAAGCAATGGGCAAGTTTTTTGGTAACCTGAACCTGGTGGTCGCCACCGGTCTTGTCGCCGCCATCGGCGTGATGCTGTGCTACGGCGATGTCGTGCCGGCCAATCTCAACAATGTGCTCCACTGGGCGCACGTGTTCTTCGGCATCCTCTGGATCGGCCTGCTCTATTACCTGAACTTCGTGCAGGTTCCGACCATGCCGTCGATCCCCGCCGAACAGAAGGGCGCGATCACCGGGCACATCGCCCCCAAGGTGTTCTTCTTCTTCCGCTACGCCGCGCTGCTGAACGTGGTGACCGGTCTGTGGATCTCGATCGAAGCCGGTTACGGCCACCGCGCGATGACCTTTGCCGGCGCCACCCGCGCTGAAAACATGATCGGCCTTGGCATGTGGCTGGCGCTGATCATGGCGTTCAACGTGTGGTTCATCATCTGGCCCGCCCAGAAGAAGATCCTCAACCTCGGCGCGGTCGAAGCTTCGGCCGAGGAAAAGGCCGCGGCCGCTCCGCGCGCGCTCTATGCCAGCCGCACCAACCTGCTGCTGTCGCTGCCGATGCTCTACTGCATGGCGAGCGCGAACCTCAGCTAAGCGCTGGGCCTATCGCCAAGCCAAGACAGGCGCGGGGCCCCACCCCGGGGGCCCCGCGTTTGTTTTGGCCCGCCCCCCGGTAAACCCGCCACCCCGGATTCCCCGATAGATCCGTTCCACGCCATCGCCGTCTCTGCCCTGGCCCACCGCATGAAGGCCGAAGGGCGCAGCGTGATCCACATGGAATTCGGCCAACCCTCCACCGGGGCCCCTGCCCCCGCCATCGCCCGCGCCCGCGCCGTGCTCGACAGCGATCCGATGGGCTATTGGGAAAGCCCAGCGCTCAAGGAGCGGATCTGCCGCCACTATGCCGAACGCCACGGGGTGGAGATCAGCCCTGCGCAGGTCTTGCTGACCTGCGGCGCCTCGCCCGCGCTGGTCCTCGCGCTCAACATGAGCTTTGCCCCGGGGGCGCGCATTGCCATCGCCCGCCCCGGCTATGTCGCCTATCGCAATACGCTCAAGGCGCTGCATCTCGAGCCGGTCGAACTGCCCTGCGGGGAGGCTGAGCGTTTCCAGCTGACGGCCGCGGCCCTCGCCGCACTTGAACCCGCCCCTGCCGGCGTCATCATCGCCAGCCCGGCCAACCCCACCGGCACGATCATCCCGCGCGAGGAACTGCACGCGATCGCCACGGTTTGCCGGAAACGCGGGATCAAGATCATCTCGGACGAGATCTATCACGGGATCAGCTACGATCTGCCAACGCCGTCGATGCTGGAGGAATCCAGCGAGGCGCTGATCGTCAACAGCTTCTCCAAATACTTCAGCATGGCCGGCTGGCGGCTTGGCTGGCTGGTGGTTCCGGAAGGCGAAATCGGCGCGGCGCGTGCGCGGATGGGCAATCTGTTCCTGACCCCGCCCTCGCTATCCCAGCATGCCGGGCTGGTGGCGATGGATTGCACGGCAGAGCTGGAAGGCAATATTGCGACCTATGCCCGCAACCGCGATCTGCTGCTGGCCGCGCTGCCGGACATGGGCCTGGGCCGGATCGCGCCGCCGGACGGCGCATTTTACATCTATGCCGACGTATCGGCCTTCACCGATGATAGCCTGGCCTTCTGCACCGCGCTGCTCGAAGCGACCGGGGTTGCGACCGCGCCGGGGATCGATTTCGATCCGGTCGAAGGCCATCACTTCGTGCGGTTCAGCTTTGCCGTTTCCACGCCCGAGATCGAGGAAGCGATCCGCCGGATCCGGCCATGGCTGGCTGCCTATGGCCGGGATCGCGGCTAGATTTCGACCTGGCTGCCCAGTTCGACCACGCGGTTGGTCGGCAGGCGGAAGAACTCCATCGCGCTGGCCGCATTGCGCAGCATCCACGCGAACAGCTTTTCGCGCCAGATCGCCATGCCCGGCTTCGACGAAGCGATCAGGGTCTGGCGCGAGAGGAAGAAGCTGGTCTTCATCATCTCGAACGGCGCACCGCAGACCGATACCGCCTGCAGCGCGGCGGGCACGTCGGTTTCTTCAAGGAAACCGAATTTCAGCGTGACCCGGTAGAAGCCCTGCCCGAGATCCTTGCTGGTCACCCGCACCGCAGGATCGACATAGGGCACGTCCTGGATCGCGATGGTCAGGATCACCACGCGCTCGTGCAGCACCTTGTTGTGCTTGATGTTATGCAGCAGCGCCGAAGGCACGCCCGAATTGGTGCTGGCCATGAAGATCGCCGTGCCGGGCACGCGGGTCGCGCTGGAATGGGCGCTCTTGGCAAAGATTTCCATCGGGATCGCATCTTCGGCCATCGACTGGCGCATCAACGCCCGCCCGCGCGACCAGGTGGTCAGCAGGGTGAAGATCGCCAGCCCCATCGCCAGCGGCACCCAGCCGCCATCGGGGATCTTGGTGAAGTTGGCCGAAAGGTAGGCCGCATCCAGCACGAAGAACAGCGCCAGCAGCGGGGCCGACAGCCACGTACGCCACTTCCACATCTGGAACAGCACCACCGCCAGCAGCACGTTGTCGATCGCCATCGCGCCCGTCACCGCGATGCCATAGGCCGCAGTCAGGTTCGACGATTTCTGGAACATCAGCACCAGCACGATCACCGCGATCATCAGCGCGGTGTTGATCACCGGGATGTAGATCTGCCCGGCATTCACGCTGGTGTACTTGATCGACATGCGCGGGATGAAACCGAGCTGGATCGCCTGCTGGGTGACCGAGAATGCCCCGGTGATCACAGCTTGCGAGGCGATCACCGCCGCCGCGCTGGCAATGATCAGCAGCGGCCACTGGAACCAGTCAGGCGCAAGGAAATAGAACGGGCTGGCCAGGGCATCGGGATTGCGCGACAGCAGCGCGGCCTGGCCCAGATAGTTGCAGACCAGCGCCGGCAGCACGATGAACAGCCACGACACCCGGATCGGCGAACGGCCGAAATGGCCCATGTCGGCGTAAAGCGCTTCGGCCCCGGTCACGGCCAGCACGGCCGAACCCATGGCCAGGAACCCGCGGAACGGATCAGCCAGGAACATGTTGACCGCGTGGTGCGGGCTCAAGGCCCAGATCACGCCCGGGGTCTGGATCACGCTGAGCACGCCCAGCGTGGCGATGACCGAGAAATAGGCCAGCATGATCGGCCCGAACAGCCGCGCGACCTTGGCCGTGCCGCGGCTCTGGATCATGAACAGGAACACCAGGATGCCGACCACCATCGGCACCACCCAGCGCGCCATCGCGGGGTTATAGACCGCCACGCCCTCGATCGCGCCCAGCACCGAAACCGCCGGGGTAATCATCGAATCGCCATAGAACAGCGCCGTCGCGAACACGCCCAGCAGGACGATCCCCGAAGACCACGACTTGCCCGAAATGTTCGAATTGATCAGCGCAAGCAGCGCCAGGCTGCCGCCTTCGCCCTTGTTGTCGGCACGCATGATGATCGAGACGTATTTCAGCGTCACGATCACCATCATCGACCAGAACATCAGACTGATGATCCCGAACAGGTGCAACTGATCGAGCGGCAGGCGGTGATGCCCCGCGAAGGTATCACGCATCGCGTAAAGCGGGCTGGTGCCGATATCGCCGAACACCACGCCGATTGCCCCGACGGCAAGCGCCAGCTTGCCGCCGTGATGATGGCCGTGATCGTGGCTCAGCAGGGAGTTGGCCTGCTCTTCGTGCGACACGGCATGAACCGCTGCACCTTCACCAACTTTTTCGCTCATGCGGCAACGCGCCCCTGGATGCCTGATAAATTCCTGATCCGCCTAGCAGTATGCCCCTGCCCCGGCAACTTCGCTATTGCGTGCCGGCGGCCTGCTGCCGGGCGATGAAAGCGTCGAGATCGGCCAGCCGCTTGGCGAGGTCGGCACGCCACGGCGCCTGCGCCGGCGTGCGTGCCAGCAATTCAGCCCAAACGGCGCGACCTTCGCTCAATCGCCCGCTCTGCGCCAGGGCCAGCCCCATGAAGAACGGCGGGCCGGGATGCTGCGGATCGGCCTGCGCGGCGCGGCGATAGGCATAGAGCGCAGCGGGCGAGAGATTGCCTTCGGCATGGGCTACAAGGTTGTTGGCCAGCGCCAGCCAGGCATCGGCGTTGCCGGGATCCTTTTCGACCGTGCCGAGCACCACGCCTGCGGCTTCGGCAAACTGGCCATTGCGCGAAAAGGCATCGGCCACCACCGTCCAGCGATCGGCCGGCGCCACGTTGCCATCGGCCAGCGCCTTGCGCGCCGCCACCAGCGCCGCGCCCGAGGCCTGCGGCCGGTCTGCGGCGTCCATGGGCGATCCGGGCTGGGCCGGGCTTGCCTGCCAGGCGAAACCCGCCAGCCCGACCAGCAGCGCCGCCCCAATGGCCTCGCGGCCTTGCTTCGGGGTCTTGAACACCAGCACCAGTGCGGCAAAGGCCGCCAGCGCCAGAGCGATCACCACACACCAGGTCATGCGCGCCCCTTCCCCGTAAAGCGCCGGCGCAGCAACAGCGCGGCAAGGCCCAGCAGCACGGCAGGCGCGGCAAACAGCGGCCAGGTCATCGTATCAATGGTCGGCTTGAAGCTGACGTAATCGCCATAGCGTTCGATCAGCCAGCGCCGGATCGCCTCGGGATCTTCGCCCGCATCGATCCGCAGCCGCACCTGATTGCGCATGTCCCCCGCGATCGGGGCATCCGAATCCGCGATCGACTGCCCCTGGCACTGCAGGCAGCGCAGCGTTTCCATCAATGCCTGGGCCTTGGCTTCGCGGGCCGGGTCGGCCAGCTGGGTATAGGCATAGGGCGCCGGCGGCAGCTTGTCCTGCGCCAGCGCGGGCAAGGCGGCGCCCAGCAGCGCGATGGCGATCAGCGCGCGTTTCACTGTTCCGCCTCCTTGAGCCGTTCGAGGATCATCGGCACCTGATCGGGCATGATCACCCCGATATGTTGATAGCGGATCACGCCCTGGGCATCGATGACGCAGCTTTCGGGCACCCCGGCCGAACCGAGGTCGTACTGGATCTGGCTGACCGGATC
>JAYSCF010000021.1:0-14628 GCA_041915005.1 Novosphingobium sp. | reverse complement strand
ACACCACGCTGACCCTGCCGGGGATCGCCGGGTTCGTGCTGACCATCGGTGCGGCGGTTGACGCCAACGTGCTGATCAACGAGCGCATCCGCGAAGAACGCAAGCGTGGGCGCCGTGTCGTCCAGGCCGTGGAAATGGGCTACAAGGAAGCCAGCCGCGCGATCTTCGATGCCAATATCACCAATGTCATCGCTGCCGCGCTGATGTTCTTCTTCGGGTCCGGCCCGGTGAAGGGCTTTGCCGTGGTGCTTGTCATCGGCGTGGTCACCTCGGTGTTCACCGCCGTTACGCTGACCCGCATGTGGGTTGCCGGCTGGCTGCGCCGCGCGCGCCCGTCTGACCTCAATATCTAAGGGCCGCTGCCATGCGTCTGCTCAAGCTTGTTCCCGACGACACCAACATCCACTTCCTCAAGTGGCGGCTGCCGTTCTTCGCTTTTTCGGGCCTGCTGGTGATCGCCAGCTGGGTGATGGTTTTCGTCAACGGGCTCAACCTCGGGGTTGATTTCATCGGCGGCCAGATGATCCGCGTCTCGTTTGCCCAGGGCACCGAAGCCCCGGTTTCGCAGCTGCGCGGCGAGGTCGAGAAGCTCGGCTATGGCGAGCCGACGATCCAGCGGTTCGGCCAGCCCAACCAGGTGTCGATCCGCATGAAGCTGCCGGCGGCGGCTGAATCCGATGCGGGCGCGGCTAATGCCATGGCCGACAAGATCATCACCGCGATCAAGGCGGCGCATCCCGATGCGCGGATCGACGGCAAGGATTCGGTTTCGGGCAAGGTTTCGGGCGAACTTTACGCCACCGGCATGAAGGCGCTGATCTTCGCGATGATCGCGATTTCGATCTACATCTGGGTGCGGTTCGAATGGCAGTTCGGGGTGGGCGCGCTGCTCAGCCTTGCCCACGACGTGTCGCTGACCATGGGCCTGTTTGCGGTGACGCAGATGGAGTTCGATCTCAACATCGTCGCCGCGATCCTGACCATCATCGGCTATTCGCTCAACGATACGATCGTGGTCTATGACCGTATCCGCGAAAACCTGAAGAAGTTCCGCCGGATGCCGCTGCCCGAACTGCTTGACCTGTCGGTCAATGAAACGCTGTCGCGCACGGTGATGACCTCGATGATGATGTTGATCACGCTGCTGGCGCTGCTGCTGCTGGGGCCCAAGGTGATCTTCGGCTTCACCGCCGCGATCACGATGGGCATTTTCGTCGGTACCTACAGCTCGATCTACATGGCCGCGCCGATCCTGGTCTGGCTCAAGGTGACGTCGAGCAGCTTCGTGCCGAACGAAAACGAGCTGGAGCGGCAGGAGCGCCTGGCCCGCGAACGCGGGTAATCAAAGCGCCCGCGAACGCGGGTAATTACGGCGTCCGCGAACGCGGGTAATCAAGGTTACCCGCGAATCCGGCTGATCAGGCGCGTTCGGCCAATCGCCGCCAGTGCTCGGTGAGTGCGGCGGCATTGGCATCCCAGCTGAACCCGGCCGCGCCGCGCTGCACCACTCCGGGGGCAGGGAGGGCGGCAAGGATCTCGCGCACCGCGGCGGCAATCGCGGCGCTGTCGCGCGGGGCCAGGCGGCCCCAATCGGGATCGGTGATCAATTCCACTGCGCCGGGGATCGGCGTGGTCACCACCGGCGTGCCGCAGGCCAGTGCCTCGACCCAGGCATTGGCGAGGCCCTCGCTGGCGGTCGGCAGGACGAAGACGTCAGCCGCGTTGAGCACCACCGGAATCCGTGCATGGCCAACGGGGCCCAGGAAGTGGACCCGCTCGGCAAGCCCCAGCGTGCGCGCCGTGATGCGCAGCATGGCCTCGTCCGGCCCGGTGCCGGCGATCAGCAGGTGGGCCTTGGGCACTTGCGCCAGGGCCTCGATTGCGAAGACCTGCCCCTTGCGCGGGATCAGCGCGCCGACGCAGGCCAGCACCGGAACGCCGCGTGGCACGCCCAGTTCATCGCGGCAGAGCTTGCGGTCATAGGGGCGGAACAGGTCGGGATCGAGCCCGGTGCGATGCAGGGTGATCCGCCCGGCTGGGACGCCCAGCGCGGCGATATCATCCGCCAGCCCCTGCGACACGGCGAGCAGCCCATCAGCTGCCAGCGCCGCGCCGCGCACCTGCGCCGCCGTGGCGGGATCGCGGCCCCAATGATGGATGTCAGCCCCGCGCGCCTTGATGCTGACCGGCAGGCCCAGCGCGCGGCCAATGCGGATCGCGGCCGGGCCATCGGGGTAGAAGAACTGCGCATCGACCACGTCGAACGGCGCCTCGGCATGGAGCCGGCGCGCCAGCGGCAGAACGGCGCGGGCCTCTGCCGCGGCGTTGAACCTTGCGCCGAACTTGGGCAGCAGGGTGAAATGCGGGCGGTGCACCATGACTGGGCCGCGCTGTTCGGTGGCTGGCAGCGCCGCCAGCGCGCGATAGCGCGGGTGCAATGACAGCGGGAAGGGCGGCACGCCCAGCGGATTGACCATCACCAGGTCAACATCGCCGCGGCGCATCACCGCCTGCATCTGGCGTTCGACGAAGACCCCGAAATTGGGGGTGAGATCGTTGGGATAGAGCGTCGAGAGCGAGAGGACGCGCAGCTTGCTCATAATTTGCGCACCAGCATTTCGGCGGCGGCGATCCAAGCGGGATTGTCGATCACGATCTGGCGGCTGCCCGCGCCCGGGGGCAGGATTGCCACGCGGTTTTCGTGCCGGTCGATCATCCGCCCAAAGGCAAAGCGGCCACCCGCACGCGGCGCCAGGACATCGCGGTTGAGCAGCCGGGCAAAGTCTTCCGGCCCATGCTGGCGCAGCCACACCTGATCGCCGCTGCGATAGTCCCCGCTGCCGACTTCGATCGCCAGCGCCACCAATGCGCCGTCACCGCCCAGTGCAGTGGGCAGGATCGCTTCGCGCGGGGCGGTCAGCGCTTCGGCGCCGGCTTCGGTCAGGCGGGCGACATAGCTGGGCTGCTGGGGGGCTTCGCCGCGCACCAGCAATTCGGGTTCGACTTCGAGCGCGGCGGCGATCCGGTTCATCCAGGTCAGCGAAAGCTGGCGCATCCCGGTTTCGAGCCGGCCGATCGTCTGCGCGGTGGTGGGCGGCACGCAGCGCCCGGCCACATCGGCCAGGGTCAGTCCCTTGCTGCGGCGAATGTCACGGATACGGTTGATCATGCGGGCCAGCCTTTAACCAAAATGGTTTTAATTCTTTCCTACAATAGCGTGAATTTGGCAAGCCGTTCGCGAACTTGGCTGGAAAAAGGGGATGTCGATGCAGCGCGAACTGGTGGAACGGGAACTGACCAGCGAAGGCCCGGTGCGGCGGGCGCCTGCGCGCGGGCGGCGCAGCGTGACGGTCAATCTGGGCGAAAGTCCGCTGACCTGGCTGCATGCGCGCGGGCACCTCAGCGATGCGCAGCTGCTCGCGGGGGAGCGGTTGCGGCGCGATTGGGAGGCGGCGCAGCTGGCCCCCGGGGTGACGATGCGCTGGGATCCGGTGCGGGTGAGCGGCGGGGAGAACCGCGGACTTTCGCCCAGTGAACGGCAGCTGGCGGCGCGCCAACGCTTTGACGGGGCCGTGGCCGCCGCCGGGCCGGGGCTGTCCGACGTGCTGTGGCGGGTGGTCTGCGCCGGGGAAACGCTGCCCGATGCCGAACGCGCGCTGGCCTGGCCGGCGCGCAGCGGCAAGCTGGTGCTGCGGCTGGCGCTGGACCGGGTCGCGGGGTTCTATCGGATCGACTAGCCGGGGCGCGGCGCTCGTCGGCTGGCCCGCGCGGTTCGTCGAATTGCCTTCCGCCTTGGCTCAGGGCTTGCCACAAGGGCGGCACGTTTCAGCCATTCGTGGAGCATTGCAGATGGATCGTCGCCAATTTCTTGCCTCGGGCAGCGCAGCCGCACTGGCGCTTGCCGCCGAACCGGTGCTGGCCAAGGGCGTTGCCGCCAAGGGCGATGCCGCGCTCAATGCCACGCTGGATGCCGTCTTCGCCGACGGGATCGCCCATTCGCCCGAATATGCCACTGCGCTGGGGCTCGACAAGGGTAAGCTGGCGCCGCTGCGCGGCCAGCTTTCGCCGGCAACCGCGGCCGAGCGCCATTCCGATCTCGTTCGCAACCAGCGCTGGCTGGGCAAGGTCAAGCAGATCCCGGCCGCCAGCCTGTCGACCGCGGGCAAGCGGCACCAGGCGCTGGCCACCTACATGCTGGAAAACCGCACCACGGCGGCGGCCAGGTTCGATCTCGATTCGGTCCAGCGGCCCTATCGCCTGTTCCAGCAGGGCGGGGCCTATTTCGAAATTCCCGATTTCCTCAATGCCCAGCACACCATTGGTGATGCCGCCGATGCCGAGGCCTATCTTTCGCGCCTGTCGGCCTTTGCCCGCGTGCTCGATGAAGATACCGCCGAACAGCGCGCCCAGTCGGCCCGCGGGTTTACCGCCCCGGGCTGGTCGCTGGACCTGACGCTGGGCCAGATCGCCAAGCTGCGTTCGCCCGCGGCGGCGGACAGCGGCATGGTCAGCTCGCTCGCGGGCCGGGCCAGCGCCAAGGGCATCGCCGGGGATTGGGCGGCGCGCGCCGCCAGGATCGTCGAAAGCGCGATCTATCCCGCGCTCGATCGTCAGGTCGCGCTGCTGACCGAATTGCGCCGTACCACGCAGGCGGGCGACGGTGCATGGCGCCTGCCCAAGGGCGCGGACATCTATGCCGCCGCGCTGCGTCAGGCCACCACCACCGACATGACGCCTGAGCAGGTTCACCAGGCCGGGCTTGACCAGGTGGCCGACATTTCGGCCAAGCTTGACGCGATCCTCAAGGATGCCGGCCTGACCGAGGGCAGCGTGGGCGAGCGGCTGACCGCGCTCAACCACCGTCCCGAGCAGCTCTATCCCGACACCGACGAGGGCCGCAAGGCGCTGATCGACGGGCTCAACGCAGGGATTGCCGAGATGTGGCAGCGCCTGCCGCGCGCCTTTGCCGACCTGCCGCGCCAGCCGCTCGAAATCCGCCGCGTGCCGGTGGACATCCAGGACGGGGCGTCGAACGGTTATTACAACCGCGCCTCGCTCGATGGCAGCCGCCCGGCAATCTACTGGATCAATCTCAAGGATGTGGGTGACTGGCCGAAGTATTCGCTGCCGGCGCTGACGTTCCACGAAGGCGTTCCGGGCCACCACCTGCAGGGCTCTTATTCGCAGCTTTCGGGTGACCTGCCGATGCTGCTGCGCAACAACTTCATCTCGAGCTACGGCGAGGGCTGGGCGCTCTATGCCGAACAGCTGGCCGACGAACTGGGCGCCTATACCGGGATCGAGCGCGCCGGTTATCTCCAGTCGTTCCTGTTCCGCGCCGCGCGGCTGGTGATCGATACCGGGATCCACCACAAGCGCTGGAGCCGCGAACAGGCGACCGATTACATGGTGGCCACCACCGGCTTTGCCCGCCCGCGCTGCCAGCGCGAGGTCGAGCGTTACTGCACCCAGATCGGGCAGGCCTGTTCGTACAAGATCGGCCACATGGCCTGGGTCAAGAACCGCGCCAAGGCACAGGCCGCGCTGGGCGACAAGTTCACCCTGCCGTGGTTCCACGAAGTGCTGAAGGAAGGCGTGATGCCGCTTTCGATGCTGGAAGCGCGGATCGACGAGCGGATCAAGGAACGCCTGGCGGCGGGCTGATCGGCCCCGGCCAGAGCCGGGTGGAGGGCTGGCTTCAGCCTTCCACCTGCTCGGCCAAGTCCAGCCAGCGTTCCTCGGCCGCGTCCTTTTCGGCGCGGGCGGTATCGATCGCCTTGGTCAGCGCGGCAAATTTTGCCGGATCGCGGGTGTAAAGCGCCGGATCGGCCAAGGCCGCCTCGTCGCGCGCGATCTGGGCCAGCAGATCCTCGATCCGGCCGGGCAGCAGATCGTAATCGCGCTGGTCCTTGTAGGATAGCTTGGCCTTCTTCGGCGGTGGAGGCGGGGGCGGCGCGGCCGCCGGGCTGGCCGCCTTGGGCGCACGCACCGGGGCAACGCGGCCCTTGCGCTGCTTTTCCCAGTCGGCATAGCCGCCCGCGATCACATCGACCTTGCCCGAGCCATCAAGCCCCAGCGTGACCGTGACCGTGCGATCCAGAAAGTCGCGGTCGTGGCTGACGATCAGCACGGTGCCGTCATAGTCCGCGATCACTTCCTGCAGCAGGTCGAGCGTTTCGAGATCGAGGTCGTTGGTTGGCTCGTCGAGCACCAGCAGGTTCGATTTGCGGGCGAATTCCCGCGCCAGCAACAGCCGCGAACGTTCCCCGCCCGAAAGCGTGCCGACCTTGGCATCGACCAGCCCGGGATCGAACAGGAAGTCCTTGAGATAGCCCTGGATGTGCTTGCGCACCCCGCGCACGTCGATCCAGTCACCGCCTTCGGCCAGCACGTCGCGCACGCGCTTTTCGGGGGAGAGCAGGCTGCGCTGCTGGTCGATCATCACCCCGTGGAGCGTCTTGGCCAGCGTGACCGAGCCTTCATCGGGCGCAAGTTCGCCGGTCAGCAGCTTGAGCAGGGTGGTCTTGCCCGAGCCATTGGCGCCGACCAGGCCGATCCGGTCGCCGCGCTGGATGCGCAGGCTAAAATCCTTGATGATCGTGCGCTCTTGTCCATTGGCGCCAAACCGCTTGAACACCTTGTCGGCCACGATCACTGACTTGGTCTTCACCTCGTCGGCCACCAGCTTCATCTTGGCCGCGCCCTGGGGAGACAGCATGGCGGCGCGCTGGGCGCGCATTTCCCAGAGCTTTTCGAGCCGCCCCTGGTTGCGCTTGCGCCGTGCGGTCACCCCGCGTTCCAGCCAGTGCGCCTCGATCTTCAGCTTGGCGTCCAGCTTGTCGGCGGCGCGGGCTTCCTCGGCATAGACCTGTTCCATCCAGGCTTCGTAGCCGCCAAAGCCGATTTCCTTGCGGCGCAGCGATCCGCGGTCGAGCCACAGCGTGGCCTTGGTCAGCCGTTCAAGGAAGGTACGATCGTGGCTGATCACCACGAAAGCGCCGTTAAAGCGCGACAGCCAGGATTCGAGCCAGTCGATCGCGGCCAGATCAAGGTGGTTGGTCGGTTCGTCGAGCAGCAGCAGGTCGGGCTCGCTGGCCAGCGCGCGGGCCAGCGCGGCGCGGCGGCGTTCCCCGCCCGAGGCGCTGTCGGCCTTGCGGCTCATGTCGATGCCGAGCTGGCCGGCGATCGCTTCAACCTCGTGACGAGGCGGGGCGTCCTTGCCCGAAAGGGCAAAGTCCAGCAGCGTATCGTGGCCGGTAAAGAACGGATCCTGTTCAAGCATCACGATCCGGGTGCCCGGCTGGATCGAACGCTTGCCCTTGTCTGCCTCGATTTCGCCGCCGATCAGCTTGAGCAGCGTGGTTTTCCCGGCGCCATTGCGCCCGATCAGCGCGAGCCGGTCACGCGGGGCAATGTGAATGTCGAGATCGCGGAACAGCCAGCCCGAGCCTTGTTGCAGGCCCAGTTCTTCCCAGCTCAAGATCGGTGCGGCGGCCATGGTGGGGGCGCCCTAGGCGGGGCTGGCCCAAATGACAAGTTCGGCCAAGTTGACAAGTGGGGGCGCGGCGGGAAAGACGAATGCCATGCGTACAGTCTGGCTCAATGGCGAATTCCTTCCCGAAACCGAGGCAAAGGTGCCGATCTTCGATCGCGCGCTGCTGTTCGGGCAAGGGGTCTATGAAGTGACCCCGGTGCTGGATGGAAAGTTCTGCAATTGGCCGCATCACGCGGCGCGGCTCGAACGCTCCAAGGCGCTGACCCGGATCACCGACGATACCGATTGGCCCGCAGTGATCGCGCAATTGATCGCGCGCAATGAATTGGGCGAAGGGCGGGTCTATCTGCAGATCACCGGCGGCGTGCCGGCCGATCGTGACTTTCTCTCCCCACTTCCGCCCGCGCCGCCGACACGCTTTGCCTTTACCCAGGCCGCTCCCCTGATCGATGCGCCCAAGGCCGCGACTGGCCTCAGGATCATGCTCCAGCCCGAGGGGCGCTGGGCGCTGCGCTCGGCCAAGACCACGCAGCTGCTCTATGCCGTGCTGGCCAAGGAGACCGCGCGCGATGCCGGGTTTGATGATGCCTGGTTCGTGGAAGACGGGGTGGTTACCGAACAGACCAGCGCCAATGCCCACATCATCGATGCGCGCGGGGTGCTGGTATCGCATCCTGTGACCCACGGCGTGCTGCCCGGAGTGACGCGGATCTGCACGCTCGAAATCGCGCGCGAGATGGGGCTTGCGGTTGAAGAGCGCGCCTTCACGCCTGATGAACTGCTGGCGGCGCGCGAAGCCTTTGTTTCGGCCGCGGGATCGCTGGTGCTGCCGGTGGTGGAAGTGGACGGCAAGGCGATCGGCAGCGGCATGCCGGGGCCTGTGACCGCGCAAATCCGCCAGCGCTACATCGCCCGCCTCAAGGCCGCCTGACATGGCGGGGGCGTTCACGCAGCATTCAATCCTTGCGCTCTATCGCGCCGGGTGTGTCATGAAGAAGCTGCTTGCCTTTCTGGTCGTGCCGATGATCGCCGCCACTTCGCCCACCCTGGCGGGGCCGGGCGGGGAACAGGGGCAGGCGCGCAAGGAATTTCGTGCCGGCAACGTGCGGTCGCTGCGCGAAATCGAAGGCCGCGTGCTGCCGATGATGGACCAGGCGCAGTATCTTGGCCCCGAATACGATCCGGTCGCGCTGGCCTACCGGCTCAAATTCATCCGCAACGGGCGGGTGATCTTCGTCGATGTCGATGCCCGTTCGGGCGAGATCATCCGGCAGACCCGCTGACGGCAACGCGCGAATGCCTGGCGCCTTGCTTGACGCACCCGTCCTTTCATCCCATTTGACCAGCAGCTTAACGGGGAAACAGCGATGCGCATCCTGATCGTCGAAGACGAACCCACTCTTGGCAAGCAGCTCAAGTCGACGCTTGAGGCGACCGGCTATGCCGTGGACCTGTCAACCGATGGCGAAGACGGGCACTTCCTCGGCTCGACCGAAGACTATGACGCCGTCGTGCTCGATCTGGGCCTGCCCGAGATCGACGGGCTGACCGTACTGGGGATGTGGCGCAAGGAAGGCCGCAAATTCCCGGTGCTGGTGCTGACCGCGCGCGACAGCTGGTCGGACAAGGTGGCCGGGCTCGATGCCGGGGCCGACGATTACCTCGCCAAGCCATTCCAGACCGAGGAACTGATCGCCCGCCTGCGCGCGCTGATCCGCCGCGCCTCGGGCAATACCAGCAGCGAACTGACCGCCGGCGACGTGCGGCTGGATACCCGTTCTGGCCGGGTCACCCTGAACGGTGAACCGGTCAAGCTGACCGCGCAGGAATACAAGCTGCTGTCCTACCTGCTCCACCACAAGGGCAAGGTGGTGAGCCGCACCGAGCTGATCGAACATATCTACGATCAGGACTTTGATCGCGATTCGAACACGATCGAAGTGTTCGTTACCCGCATCCGCAAGAAGCTGGGCGCCGATGTGATCACCACGATCCGGGGCCTGGGCTACAGTCTCGACGATCCGGCGCTGCCGGCGCGCAATTGATCCGCGTGTGACCGGGGAGGCATCAGGCTCGCCGGTTACGGCCGTGGGCGCGCAGCACACGGGCTCGCTGTCGCGGCGGATGATGCTGATCGCGGCCGGCTGGATCGGCGTGCTGCTGCTGGGCGGCGGGGTGGCGCTCGATCGCACGCTGGTCAGCCTTGTTACCCGCAATTTCGACGAACAGCTGGGCTATATGCTCACCGCGATGATCGGGTCGGCCGAGGTTGGCCCCGATGGCGAAGTGTTCTTCAACCGGCCGCTGGGGGATCAGCGGTTCCTTGAGCCCAATTCCGGGCTGTACTGGCAGATCAGCGGCCCCGGGCACGAGGATTTCCCGTCGCGCTCGCTGTGGGATCGCAGCCTCGTGGTCCATGCCGATCACTTCGATGCCGCGCCCCACGTCTATGACAGCACCCAGTTCGAGGGCGAGCCGCTGCGCGTGCTCGAACGCTCGATCATCCTGCCCGGCAGCGACACCAAGTGGTGGTTCACGGTTGCGGAAAGCCGGGTTGAGCTGGACAAGCAGATCCGCAAGATCCGCTCGGTCCTGGTCTGGTCCTTTGTGGTTCTGGGGCTCGGCCTGTTCCTGATGGCCTGGCTCCAGACCTGGTATGGCCTCAGCCCGCTGCGCGGCGTGCGCCGGGCGATCCAGCGGATGCGCAGCGCCGGGGCCAACCGGGTTGATGAACCGCTGCCGCTGGAAGTCCAGCCGCTGGTCGAGGAACTCAACGCGTTGCTGGCCCATTCCGAAAAGCAGGCCGAGGAAGCCCGGACTCACGCCGGCAACCTGGCCCATGCGCTCAAGACCCCGCTGACCGTGGTGATGAACGCGGCGACTGCCCATGCCGAAGACCTGCCTGAAACCGTGATCCGCGAAGCCGCGGTGATGCGCCGGCAGGTCGATCACCACCTTGCCCGCGCGCGCGCGGTGGGCCGGCGCGGGGCGGGGCAGGCGCGCGCCAATGTTTCCGAAAGCGTCGAGGCGGTGCTGCGTGCGGTTACCCGGCTCTACGAGCATGCGCGCTTCGATCTGGACGGCAACCGCGCCGCGCAGGTCGCGATCGAACGGCAGGATCTGGACGAGATCCTCGGCAACCTGATCGAAAATGCGGCCAAATATGGCGGGGGCAGCGTGTTCGTCACGATCGACCCGCAGCCGCAGCCCGGCTGGTGCGAAATCTGGGTCGAGGATGATGGCGCCGGCATCCCGGCGGCCGAGCGCTCGCGGATCTTCGATCGCGGTGCGCGGCTGGATACCGGCAAGCCCGGCACTGGGCTCGGCCTTGCGATCGTGCGCGACGTCGCCGAAATCTACGGCGGTTCGGTGACGCTGGACGAAAGCGAAGACCTGGGCGGCCTGCTGGTCAAGCTCAGGCTCCCGCGCGCGGCGGGATAGCGCCTTACTGCGCTTCGGCCGCCTGTTCGTGGTGGCGGATCACTTCTTCGATGATGAAGCGAATGAACTTTTCCCCGAAATCGGGATCGAGCTGGGCATCTTCGGCCAGCTTGCGCAGCCGCGCGATCTGGCGTTCCTCGCGCCCCGGATCGGAGGCGGGCAGGGCGGTGCGGGCCTTGTGTTCGCCCACGGCCTTGGTGATGCGAAAGCGTTCGGCCAGCATGTGGATCAGCGCGGCATCGATGTTGTCGATCGAAGCGCGGTAGCCGGCGAGGACGGGATCGGGTTGGTTCTGGCTCATCGTGATCGGCTCGCTAGCACGGGAACTACGGTATTTCCACGCTTGCCTTATCGCTTTTGCGGGAGCAATGCCCCGCTTGAGATGAGCGCCGATGTGATCCCCCTGCGCCCGCGTGGCCCCGAACCGGTTTCCGAACCCTCGCTTGGCCCGATCATGGCGCTGACCGCGCAAGGCATGAACGCCGTCAACGCGGTGATCCTTGACCGGATGCAAAGCGAAATTCCGCTGATTCCTGCGCTAGCCGGACACCTGATTGCGGGCGGGGGCAAGCGGATGCGCCCGATGCTGACCTTGGCGGGGGCGGCGCTGTGCGATTACCACGGCACCCGCCATCACAAGCTCGCCGCAGCCGTCGAATTCATCCACACCGCGACCCTACTGCACGATGACGTGGTCGATGGCAGCGAAATGCGCCGGGGCAAGGCCGCGGCCAACCTGATCTTCGGCAATCCCGCCACGGTGCTGGTGGGCGATTTCCTGTTCACCCGCAGCTTTGAACTGATGGTCGAGGACGGCAGCCTGCGCGTGCTCAAGATCCTCTCGAATGCCAGCTCGGTGATTTCGGAGGGCGAGGTTGATCAGCTGACGGCCGCGCGGCAGGTCGAAACCAGCGAGGAGCGCTATCTCGGCATTATCGGCGCGAAGACCGCGGCGCTGTTTGCCGCCGCCACCCGCATTGCCGCCGTGGTTGCCGAAAAGAGCGAAGCCGAAGAGCGCGCGCTGGACGATTTTGGCCGCAACCTGGGCATCGCCTTCCAGCTGGTTGACGATGCGATGGATTACGATTCCGAAGTCTTCGAAATGGGCAAGGGCAAGGGCGACGATTTCCGCGAAGGCAAGATGACCCTGCCGGTGATCCTGGCCTATGCCCGCGGCACCGAGGAAGAACGCGAATTCTGGCGCGCGGCGATTGGTGGGCACCGCACGTCGGACGCCGATCTGGCCCACGCGGTCGAGCTGATCAACGCCCATGGCGCGGTAGAGGCGACCCGCGAACGGGCCCGCATGTTCGCGCAGCGCGCGATCGACGCGATTGCTTGCTTCCCGCCAAGCGAGGCGCGCAGCGCCATGGCCGAAGCTGCCGAATTTGCGGTCGCGCGCCGCTCCTAGGCGCGCGCTGATCCAGCCTTCGTAAATTTGCCTAGTCCGGCGTCAAGCCGGGCCAAGGGGCTGTGCGGCTATGGCCCGCGCAATCGCCAGCTGGACATGGTGTGCGCACCAGCCCGGCACCGGCGCGTTGTGTCCAAGGCAAAGGGTTGGATGTTCATATGGTTCTTCTCGGCAAATTTCGTGTCCAGACGGTTTCGATCGGGGCTGCGCTGCTCATCGCAGGGGTAGCGCTGGCCAGCTCCGCCATGTCGCTGCGCTTGGTCGACGCACTGGGTAGTGACCTGACCTATGCGGCGGACAACACCATCCCAAGCCTCTCGCTGCTGGGGGCGATCGATGGCGCGCAGGGCGATGCCCGGTTGCTGGTGACGCAGCATGTCCTTGCTCCGACCACCGGGCAGAAGAACGAGATCGAGCAGAATCTGGTTGCCAAGATTGCTGAAGTCGATGGGCTTTTGACCTCTTATGAGCCGCTGGTTTCCGACGCGACCGACCGCCAGGATTTCAACCAGCTCAAGGCGCGCTGGGCCGACTGGAAAGACCATTCGCAACGCACGCGCGAACTGTCGCTTTCAGGGCAGGCTGACGCCGCGATCCAATACTACAACACCAATCTCAAGCCGGTCGGCAAGGCGGTGGGCGAAGCCTCCGACCAGCAGGTTAGCTATAACAAGAAGCTGGGCAAGGAAGCCGGAGATCGCGGCGCTGCTTCTGCCGCCTCGGCCTGGCGGGTAACCATGTTCTTCGGCATCGCCGTCTTCATGGGCATGCTGATGGCGATTGTGCTGCTGCGCACCCGGCTGGCCGCGCCGCTGGCACGCATCACCGATGCCATGAAGGACATGGCCGGCGGTGCGCTTGATCGCGATATTCCAGGCCGCGAACTCAGCGATGAAATGGGCGAAATCGCCCGCGCGCTCGAAGGGATCAAGCGCGGGGTCGAGGAACGCACCCGGATCGAGGGGGAACGGTCGGCCAAGGCGCAGGAACTGGTGGTTGAAACGCTGGCCAGTTCGCTCGGCGCGCTCAAGGCGGGCAAGCTCGATTGTGCGATTACCACGCGTTTCCCCGAGGAATACGAACGCCTGCGCGCCGATTTCAACGACACCGTCGCCAGCCTTGGCGAAGTGATGCAGGACATGGCCCAGGCCGCTGACAGCGTGCGCAGCGGCTCGTCCGAAATTGCCAGCGCGGCGAACGATCTGTCGCGCCGCACCGAAGGCCAGGCCGCCGCGCTGGAGGAATCGGCTGCCTCGGTTCGCCAGCTCACCACCTCGGTCACCGAAACCGCGCGGATTGCTGACGAGGCCCGCACCAACGCCCGCGAAACCGAACTCGAAGCCCAGCAGAGCGGCGAAGTGATGGTCGCGGCGGTCAACGCGATGGAAGTGATCGCCCGGTCGAGCCAGCGGATGCAGGAAATCGTCTCGCTGATCGATGGCATTGCCTTCCAGACCAATCTGCTGGCGCTCAACGCCGGGGTCGAAGCGGCCCGGGCCGGGGATGCGGGCAAGGGCTTTGCCGTTGTCGCCACCGAAGTGCGCTCGCTTGCCGAACGCTCGGCCGAGGCAGCCAAGGAAATCACCGGCATCATCAAGACCAGCGGCCACGAGGTCAGCAACGGCGTCGAGCTGATGCACAAGACCCGCGCCGCGCTGGACGGGATCGTGACCCGCACCACCTCGATCGCCGGGATGATCGGTGCGATCGCCGATGCCGCCAACGAACAGGCCGCCGCGATCCGCCAGGTCGATACGGTCGTGACCGACATGGACAAGGTCACCCAGCAGAACGCCGCGCTGGTTGAGGAATCGACCGCAGCATCGCGGGGCCTGGCGGATGAATCGAACCGGCTTGGCGCCCTGGTCGGTCGTTTTGAATTCAGTGGCAAGGCCAGCGCCGTTGTGGCGCTGCGGGCGGCTCCGCCCAAGGCAAAGCCGGCGACGGCGCCGCGGCAGACCGCGAAACTTGCCGTCAACGCGCCTGCTCCTGTTCCGGCGGGCGACAACGACTGGTCCGAGTTCTGAATGCCTTCCCGGCCGGGGCCTTGACCGCCCCGGCCGGACCCGGCACCTTGGGTTGCAGACCACAACCCAACCGGGAGATTCCGCCTCATGCAACGTCGCCGCCTCGGCAAGTCCGCCATCGTCGTTTCCGACATCTGCATGGGCACCATGACCTTCGGGAGCCAGACCGACGAAGCGGCGGCGCTGCGCATCCTGGACGAGTGCTTCGAAGCCGGGATCGATTTCTACGATACCGCCGAAGGCTATCCTGTCCC
>JAYSCF010000020.1:14472-15612 GCA_041915005.1 Novosphingobium sp. | reverse complement strand
ACTTGTTGGGGCCGAAGAAGTGGAAGTACTGCGCCGCCCACATCTGGTGCTGGCCGACTTCGGTGGCGATCACCGGATCCTTGGCCTTGGTCAGCGCGAACAGGCGCTCGATCGCGCGCTGGGGCATGATCGCGGTCTTGTTTTCCGGGAAGGCGAGGCTCTTGCGGGTGCGCCAGCCATCAACGCGGGCCTTCCACGCGCCGAGATCCTGGCCCTTGCGAGCGCCCCAGGCAGCGATGATCTGCTCCAGAACCTCGGCGCAATCACCGATGATCGGCAGATCGACCGCGACGGTCTTGTTGATCGAGGAGCGATCGATGTCGATGTGGATCTTGGTCGAATGGGGCGCAAAGGCATCGAGCCGCCCGGTGACCCGGTCGTCAAAGCGGGCACCGATGGCCACGATCAGATCGGCCTGGTTCATCGCCATGTTGGCTTCAAAGGTGCCGTGCATCCCCAGCATCCCGAGCCAATTAGCATGGTCGGCCGGGAAAGCGCCAAGGCCCATCAGCGTCGATGTGACCGGCGCGCCGGTCATCGCCTGAAGCTGGCGCAGCAGTTCGGTTGCGCGCGGGCCGGAGTTGATCACCCCGCCGCCGGTATAGAACACGGGCGCCTTGGCCTGGGCGAGCAGTTCGACCGCTTGGGCGATGTCCTTGTCCGCACCGCGGGTCTGCGGGGCATAGCGCGATTCTTTTTGCGGCGCGGCGCCGGTCCACGCGGTCGAGGCGATCTGAACGTCCTTGGGGATGTCGATCACGACCGGGCCGGGACGGCCGGTGGTGGCGATGCGGAAGGCCTCTTCGATCACGCCGGCCAGTTCAGCCGGATCCTTCACCAGATAGTTGTGCTTGGTGCAGTGGCGCGTGATGCCGATGGTATCGGCTTCCTGGAACGCATCGGAACCGATCAGGCCGCTGGGCACCTGGCCGGTGAAGACCACCAGCGGAATCGAATCCATGAAGGCATCAGCGATCCCGGTGACGGCATTGGTTGCACCCGGGCCCGAAGTGACGAGCACGACGCCGGGCTTGCCGGTCGAACGGGCATAGCCTTCGGCGGCATGGGCGGCGCCGGCTTCGTGGCGGACCAGGATGTGGCGGATGCGGGCATCGCCGAACAGGGCGTCATAGATCGGCA
>JAYSCF010000020.1:0-14462 GCA_041915005.1 Novosphingobium sp. | reverse complement strand
GCAGCACTGCGCCGCCGGGATAGCCGAACACGAATTCGACCCCCTGCTTGACCAGGCTTTCGACCAGAATGCTTGCGCCGCTGCGCTCCTCGCTCACGTCATCGACCTTTCACTAAAATTCGCGGGTTCCTTTAAAGGACCGACCCGGCACAGTTGCCTGTGCCGGGTCTCCTCTCCAACTCGCGCAAGACCTGCACGTGGCAGGTGTTGATGGCGGGTCTAAGGGACATGAAATGTCATGTCAAGCGCGAAGTGCGCAATAATGTTGCGAATATGTCGGCCTCGTTGAACACATTGCCGGCAATGCGAGGCCATTCTTCCGGGGGCTGGCGGCGAAACCAGGTGAATTGGCGCTTGGCATAGTTGCGGGTGGCCTGGGCGGCGCGGGTTTCGGCGGCTTCCAGAGTGATCTCGCCCGCCAGATGGGCAGCGATCTCGGGCACGCCGATCGCGCGCATCACGGGCAGTGCGGGATCAAGCTGGCGTTTGAGCAGCGCTTCAACTTCGACAATGGCGCCCTGTTCCAGCATCTTGCCAAAGCGCCGGTCGCAGCGCGCATAGAGCGTGGCGCGATCGGGCAGCAGGATTGCCGGGTGCAGGGTGATCGCCGCACCGATCCCGCCGCTGCGCTCGGCCTGCCAGGCGGCCAGCGGCTTGCCGGTTGCGCGCACGACTTCGAGCGCGCGGGCAATCCGCGTGGCATCGGCCGGGGCCAGCATGGCAGCGCGGTCGGGATCCTCGACCAGCAGGGCTGCATAGGCCTCGGCTACGGGCAGGGCGCGCACGGCCTCGCGCACCGCGGGATCGATCGGCGGCACCGGCGCGATCCCATCGAGCAGGGTGCGCAGGTACAGCCCGGTCCCGCCAACCAGGATCGGCACGCCCCCGGCGCGGTGGACTTCGCTCACCACGTCGCTCGCGCGCCGCGCCCAGTCGGCGGCAGAGCAGGCCTCGCTGCCGTCCCATTCACCGAACAGGCGGTGCGGCACGCCGTGCATCTCCGCCTCGCTCGGGCGTGCGGAAAGGACCGCAAGATCGGCATAGACCTGCGCGCTGTCGGCGTTGATCACCACCGCATCGCGGCCTTGCGCGTTCAGCGCCAAAGCGAGGCGCACAGCGCAATCGCTCTTGCCGCTGGCGGTTGGCCCTGCGATGAGCGCGACCGGCGGAAGGCTGCCGACTGATTCAAAGGATTCCGACTTGCTCATTGCACGCGTGATAGCAGAACCGGCGGCGCTGTCTGCCAATTGCGACAAGGCCGTTCATGCGCTTGAGGCGCTGGGCTTCAAGGTGGGCGGGGCAGAGCCGCTGGCTGGGGCGGACGATGTCCTGCAGTTCCAGACCGGGGCAGGGGATGCGGGGGCGCTGCGCGGCGTGCTCGATCACCATTTCAGCCCGTCCGACCTGCTGGTGGCCGATCATGCTCCGGGCCTGCCAAAGGTGTTTGTCTCGGACATGGATTCCACCATGATCGGGCAGGAATGCATCGATGAACTGGCCGATTTTGCAGGGCTCAAGGCTGAAATCGCCGAAATCACCGAGCGCGCGATGCAGGGCGAACTCGATTTTACCGAGGCGCTGACCGGCCGCGTGCGGTTGCTGGGCGGGCTGGGCGAAGAGGCGATCCTGCAATGCCTTGAGCAGCGCATTGTCGCCATGCCCGGCGCGCGGGTGCTGGTCGAAACGTTGAAAGCCCAGGGTTGCCACACCGTGCTGGTGACGGGCGGATTCCATCAGTTTGCCGATCCCGTGGCCGAACAGCTTGGTTTCCAGCGCGTGGTCGGCAACCGCCTGGCGGTAGAGCACGGCAAGCTGACGGGTGGGCTGGTCGGCGACATTGTCGACAGCGCGGTCAAGGAGCGCGTCCTGCGCGAAGAAATCGCGCTGCATGGCGGCACGAGCCTTGCAACCGGCGACGGTGCCAACGACATCCCGATGCTCGTCGCGGCCAGCTATGGCATTGCCTATCATGCGAAGCCCAAGGCCCGCGCCGCCGCCAATGGCGCGATCGACCACGGCGATCTGACCAGCGTGCTCAAGCTGCTGGGCGTGCCGCGCGGCGAGTGGGTTTCCGCCTGACGGCCAGGTTAAAGTTGCGTTTGGCAACTTCATTGATGACATCGGTGTAAGTAGTCCGCATATTCAGGGCATGGATATGCTTGCCCCCCGATCCGATTCGACCCTTGAAACCGCCACCACCGATGGCGCGGATCTGCCGCTGATGCTGCCGGGACGCCCGGCCGCGCGCTATGATTTTCCCAAGGCGTGGCGCCATTTCAAGGAACTGATCAAGGATAAGGAAAACACCGCCGAAGTCCAGCCGATCTTTGAGGCGCTGCCCTGGCGCGGGGTCTATGATGCGGCGCTGGCCTTCCTGGGGACCGAACGCGGTCAGGCAATCCGCAAGAGCGAACCTTCGCTGGTGACGCTGCTGGATGACCATGCCGCGCTGCGCCAGATGCCCGCTGGCAGCCTGGCCCACGTCTATTGCGACTTCATGGAGCGCGAAGGGCTTTCGGCCCAGGGCCTGGTCGATGAGCTCAACAAGTATCGCCGGTCCGATCAGTATTTCAACGATCAGGTCGACTGGTATTTTTGCCGGATGCGTGACACCCACGATCTGCTGCACGTGCTGTCGGGCTTTGGCCGCGATGCGCTGGGCGAGCAGTGCGTTCTGGCCTTCACCTATGGCCAGCAGCCGGCGCTGGCGCACCTGTTCCTGGGCTATGCCGGGGCATTTGAAATCGCCAAGCGCGCCACGGTCAAGGTGCCGGTGTTCCGCGCCGTGCGCGAGGCGCAGCGGCTGGGCACGCTATGCCCGCGGCTGGTCGAAATGCCGATCCGCGAACTGCTGGCCATGTCGCTGGAGGATGCACGGCGGCACCTGGGGATCACCGAGCCGCGCTATTACCGCGAGGCCCATGCCAAGTGGCGCGCGGCGGGGATCGATCCCTATGATCTGCTGGCGCCCGCGCAAATGGCGGCCTGATCCAGCTTTCAGCGCAGCTCCTTGCGGATCACCAGCTTGAGGCCGGACCAGGTCTCGTCAATCGCGCAAACCTTGGTGTCGACCAGGCCGAGGGGCAGGGCCAACTCGCGGATCGTGTCCTCGGTGATGTCAGTGGCAATTCCCGCGGCCTGCTTGGGCCAACTGACCCAGATCTGGCCATCGGCGCTGATCTGATCGCGCAGGGTGGCCAGCCGGGGTGCGAAAACGGCGCGCTCGGTTACGAACACATGCGCTGCATCGATGCCCTGCGCCGGGTCTGCCACCGGGATCAGTTCCAGCGCGTATTCGTCGATCTCGTCGATCACGCTATCGGGCATGGCATCAAACCAGACCCGCTGTCCGTCCCGCAGGTTGAGCTTCTTCGCCAGCGGCGTGCCGGAATATCCGGCCTCGCTCACGCTTCCATCCAGTCGCGGAAGAACGCCTCGTTGGCTTCGCGCAGGGTGGCGATTTCGACCGAGAAGCCCGGGCCCTTGATCGCCGTGCCGCCGGTGGTGCCGATGCGGATCATCGGGATGCCAGCAGCCTGGATCTGGTCGGCAACCGCGCTGGTCACGACATAGCGCGACTGGTCTTCGCCGAACGCGGTGAAGTGATCGCCGATTTCTTCAAGCGTGCAGCCGATACCGCCCTTCAGCGCCATTTCGGCGAGCGCGACCAGCAGGCCGCCGTCCGACACGTCATGCACGGCCGAAACCTTGCCTTCGGTGACCAGTGTGCGGACGAATTCGCCGTGGGCGCGTTCCTTGGCCAGATCGACCGGCGGCGGCGCGCCGTCTTCGCGGCCGTGCACTTCGCGCAGCCACAGCGATTGGCCAAGGTGGCCGTTCGAATGGCCGATCACGAACACGGCTTCGCCTTCGGCCTTGAAGCCGATGGTCGCCATCTTGGCATAGTCCGCCATCAGGCCAACGCCGCCGATCGCCGGGGTCGGCAAGATCGCCGAACCGCCACCGGTGGCCTTGCTTTCATTGTAGAGACTGACGTTGCCCGAGACGATCGGATAGTCGAGCGCGCGGCAGGCATCGCCCATGCCTTCAAGGCAGCCGACGATCTGTGCCATGATCACCGGGCGCTGCGGGTTGGCGAAGTTGAGGCAGTTGGTGATCGCCAGCGGGGTCGCGCCGACCGCGCTGATGTTGCGATAGGTTTCTGCGACCGCCTGCTTGCCGCCTTCATAGGGATCGGCAAAGCAATACCGCGGCGAACAGTCGGTGCTCATTGCCAGGGCCTTCTTGCTGCCGTGGATGCGCACCACGGCTGCATCACCGCCGCTTTTCTGTAGCGTGTCGGCGCCAACCTGGCTGTCATACTGTTCGTAGATCCAGCGGCGGCTGGCGAGATCCGCGCAGCCCATCAGCTTGACCAGATCCGCGCCAAGGTCTGCGCTGGCCGGCACGGTGCCGAGCGGCTGGACGTTAGCCCATTCAGCATATTCGGCGCGGCTCGCGGTCGGGCGATCATAGAGCGGCGCATCTTCGGCAAGGGGGCCAAGCGGAATGTCGCAGACGGTTTCGCCCTGGAAGGTCAGCACCATGTGGCCGGTATCGGTCACTTCGCCGATCACCGCGAAATCGAGTTCCCACTTCCTGAAGATCGCTTCGGCCATCGGCTCCTTGCCGGGCTTGAGCACCATCAGCATGCGTTCCTGCGATTCGGACAGCATCATTTCGTAAGGGGTCATGCCTTCTTCCCGGCACGGCACCTTGTCCATGTCGAGAATGATGCCAGCCTTGCCGTTGGTCGCCATTTCGACCGAGCTGGAGGTCAGGCCCGCCGCGCCCATGTCCTGGATCGCCACGATCGCATCGGTCGCCATCAGTTCAAGGCAGGCCTCGATCAGCAGCTTTTCGGTGAAGGGATCGCCGACCTGCACGGTCGGGCGCTTTTCATCGGACTTTTCGTCAAAGTCGGCGCTGGCCATGGTCGCGCCGTGGATCCCGTCGCGCCCGGTCTTGGAGCCGACATAGACGATCGGATTGCCGATCCCGGTGGCCGCCGAATAGAAGATCTTGTCGGTATCGGCCACGCCCACGGTCATCGCATTGACCAGGATGTTGCCGTCATAGGCCTTGTGGAAATTGGTTTCACCGCCAACGGTCGGCACGCCCACGCAGTTGCCATAGCCGCCGATCCCCGCGACGACGCCCTTCACAAGGCTCTTCATCTTGGGATGGTCGGGCCGGCCAAAGCGCAGCGCGTTCATGTTCGCCACCGGGCGCGCGCCCATCGTGAACACGTCGCGCAGGATGCCGCCAACCCCGGTTGCCGCGCCCTGGTAGGGTTCGATGTAGCTGGGGTGGTTGTGGCTTTCCATCTTGAAGATCGCCGCCTGGCCATCGCCAATGTCGATCACGCCAGCGTTCTCGCCGGGGCCGCAGATCACCCAGGGGGCCTCGGTCGGCAGCTTCTTCAAGTGGATGCGGCTCGACTTGTACGAGCAATGCTCGGACCACATTACCGAAAAAATGCCGAGTTCCACGAGGTTCGGCTCGCGTCCCAGTGCGTGGAGGACGCGCTGGTATTCTTCCTCGGACAGCCCGTGGGCGGCGACAACATCGGGGGTGATTTCGGCCATGGCCGGCCCTTAGCGATCCTGCCCGAGTCTCGCTAGAGCAATCAGGCCGTTTTGCTCGCGCTTTTCCCCATCCACCATGCCGCCAGCGTGGCCAGGGCATAGGCGAAGAAGGCGAGCAGGCTGGTTCCGGCGGTCACTTCGGGTTCGACGGGGGCGAACCAGTTGATCGCCTGCAGCAGCGCCAGCACCGCGCCAAGCAGCGCCACGCGGGGCAGGGCAGGCCTTCTGGCCGCGGCATAAAGCCACAGTGCGCCGAAGGTCAGCCCCAGCTCCAGCGGCATTTCGAGCGCCGGGTGGTTCCACAATCCAAGGCCCAGCTTGGGCGGGCTGCCTGCCAGCGTCAGGTCGGGGACATGCACCAGCAGGTCGAGCAGCCAGTGCGACAGCACGACTGCTCCGCTGGCCAGGGCGGCGGCGCGGTCTCTGGTTGCCAGCCAGACCAGCGCGCCAAACCCTGCGGCAAACACCGCGCTGCCAAGCAGGCTGTGGGTATAGGGCATGTGATAGAGATCCATCGGGTTCATCACGCTGATCCCGGGGGTAAAGCGCATGTGCTCAAGCCCCAGCAGCACGAAGCCGAAAAAGGCCCAGTCAACCAGCTGGCCGGCGATGAACAGCACGGCGATCGACGGCGTCTTGCGCCGGGCTGCCATGCCAAGGGCGGGAGCCCAATGACCGATGAACATTTTGCCTCTCCCGTTTGCTCGCAGCTTGACCGGTGCGGCGCGGGCGGTCAATGCTGGCTGCATGACCGAGGCTTCCCCCGATTTTGCCGCGATGAGCTTTGAAGATGCGCTGCGCGCGTTGGAAGACATCGTGCGCAAGCTGGAAAGCGGCGAAGTGCCGCTTGATATGTCGATAACGCTCTACGAACGCGGCGAGGCGCTGCGCCAGCACTGCCAGGCGCGGCTTGATGCGGCAGCCGCCCGGATCGAACGGATCGTTGCCGGGCCGGATGGCCAGGCCGCCGGGGTCCAGCCCTTCGATCCCGAAACCGGGCGCTGAACCATGGCGCGGAGCGGGCTTCTGGCCGATGCGCTCAAGCAGATCGCGCACGAGGTCGATGGCGGTTTCGATGCATTGCTGCTGGTGCCGCGCGATGCCCGCGCCCCGCTGGTCGAGGCGATGCGCCACGCGGTGATCGGCGGCGGCAAGCGGTTGCGCCCCCTGCTGCTGATGGCCACCGCGCAGCTTCACGGGGTTGACCGTGATCACGCGCTGCGCGCCGCGCTCGCGATCGAGGCGGTCCACGCCTATTCGCTGGTTCACGATGATCTGCCCTGCATGGACGATGATGCCATGCGCCACGGCAAGCCCAGCGTGCACAAGGCCTATGGCGAAGCCGCCGCGGTGCTGGTCGGCGATGCGTTACAGGCTCTGGCGTTTGAACTGCTGTCTGATCCGGTGACGTTCGGCGATCCCTTCGTGCGGGCCGAACTGGTCCATGTGCTGGCGCTGGCTTCGGGCGCGGGGGGCATGGTCGGCGGACAGGCGATGGACATGGCTGCCGAAACGCAAAGCTTCGACCTGCCGACGATCACCCGCCTCCAGCAGCTCAAGACTGGCGCGCTGCTGGGCGCAGCGGTGGAGATGGGGGCAATCCTGGGCCATGTCGCGCCCGAGGGGCGCACGCACCTGCGAGGCTATGCCCGCGATATCGGCCTCGCGTTCCAGATCGTTGATGACCTGCTGGATCACGATGGCGATGAAACCAAGGCCGGCAAGGCGCTGCGCAAGGATGCGGCGGCCGGCAAGGCCACCTTCGTTTCGCTGCTGGGAGCAGGGCGCGCACGCGAACAGGCGGCGTTGCTTGTCGATCAGGCGATTGCGCACCTTGGCGTGCACGGGCAAGAAGCAGACCTGCTGCGCGACATCGCGCGCTATATTGTTGAGAGGGACCGTTGAATGGCAACTCGCATCGGCGTCTATCCGGGCACGTTTGATCCGATCACGCTGGGCCATGCCGATATCATCCGGCGCGGGGCCAAGCTGGTCGACAAGCTGATCATCGGGGTGACCACCAATCCATCGAAGAACCCGCTGTTCAGCCCCGAAGAACGCATCGCCATGGTCGAGCGGGAAGTGGCGGCGCTGGGCATTGCCAATGTCGAAGTGGTGGGTTTCAACGCGCTGCTGATGAAGTTTGCGGAAAAGCAGGGCGCCAACGTGATCGTGCGCGGGCTGCGCGCCGTGGCCGACTTCGAATACGAATACCAGATGGCGGGGATGAACCAGCAGCTCAACCCGAACATCGAAACCGTGTTCCTGATGGCCGATGTCAGCCTCCAGCCGATCGCATCGAAGCTGGTCAAGGAAATCGCCATGTTCGGCGGCGAAATTCACCGCTTCGTCAGCCCGGCGGTGCGCGATGACGTGCTGGCCCGGATCGCCCAGACCGGCACCCTGGGGGACTATTAAACGCCCCTTACGCGCCGGGGGACTTTTGTTTCCCGTTCATTGCCACGACAGCGTCGGGCGGCTATCCCGTCCGACATACCGTTTCCGCCAGTTTCGAGATCGCATCGCATGAACCGTCGTTCGTTTGTTTCCATTGCCCTCGGCCTGATGCTGGCTGCCACTCCTGCGCTGGCCAAGGACCAGGCCCCCGCTGCGCCGGCGCCTGCCCCGCTCAGCGCGCTGATCGATCCCGATCCGGCCCACGATGCCGAAAACGTGCTGGTGCTCGATCTGTCGAACGGCGGCCGCGTGTTGATCCGGCTGATGCCGGCCTGGGCGCCTGCCCACGTTGAACGGATCAAGACCCTGGTGGCCCAGGGGTTCTACAATGGGGTGATTTTCCACCGCGTGATCGATGGCTTCATGGCCCAGACCGGCGATCCCACCGGCACCGGGCAGGGCGGCTCGCAGCTGCCCGACCTCAAGGCCGAATTCAACGCCATGCCGCATGTGCGCGGCACCGTTTCGATGGCCCGCACCGATCAGCCGGATTCGGCCAACAGCCAGTTCTTCATCGTGTTCTACCCGCGCTTCGCGCTGGATCACCGCTACACCAATTTCGGCCGCGTGATCGCCGGGATGGACGCAGTTGACGCGATCACCCGGGGGGAGCCGCCGGCGAACCCGACCAAGATCGTCCAGGCCTCGCTGGCCTCGGAAGGCAAGCCGCGCCCGGCCGCTCCGGCGCCCGCCGCGCCGCAGGCCGCGATCACCGCGGACATGCTCAACAATTCGAAGTCGAATTGATCGCGTTCAGCCGCTAGGGCCGGGTCATGCGTGTTGACCTGTTTGATTTCGAGCTGCCTCCCGAAAACATCGCGCTGCGCCCGGCGCGCCCGCGCGATTCGGCGCGGCTGCTGCTGGCCGGCGGTGAAGGGCCGCTGACCGATCTTACCGTGCGCGATCTGCCGGGCCTGCTGCGCCGGGGCGATGTGCTGGTGTTCAATGATACCCGCGTCATTCCCGCCCAGCTCGAAGGACGGCGCGGCGAGGCGAAGATCGGTGCAACGCTGCACAAGCGGATCGACCTGCGCCGCTGGCAAGCCTTCGTGCGCAACGCCAAGCGCTTGCGAGCAGGGGACCGGATCGAATTTCCCGCCGGCGTTACCGCTCTGGCCGAGGCCCGCGCCGAGGATGGCAGCTGGACCTTGGCCTTCGAAGGCGATGAGCCGGTTGAAGTCCTGCTCGAACGCGCCGGACAAATGCCGCTGCCGCCCTATATCGCGGGCAAGCGGGCAACCGATGCCGATGACAAGGCCGATTACCAGACCATGTTCGCGGCCAAGGAGGGCGCCGTGGCCGCGCCCACCGCAGCCCTGCATTTTACCGCGCCCTTGATGGCCGCCCTGGCTGAAGCCGGGATCGGCCACGAAACGCTGACCCTCCACGTTGGGGCGGGAACCTTCCTGCCGGTCAAGGTCGATGACACCGCCGAGCATCGGATGCACGCCGAATGGGGCGTGATCGATGCCGACACCGCCGCCCGGCTCAATGCCGCGCGCGCCGCTGGCGGCCGGGTCATCGCGGTTGGCACCACATCCTTGCGCCTGCTCGAAAGTGCGTGCGGCGATGATGGCGTGATCCAGCCCTTCGAAGGCGATACTGCGATCTTCATCACGCCCGGTTATCGCTTCAAGGCCATCGATGGGTTGATGACCAACTTCCACCTGCCCAAGTCGACGCTCTTTATGCTGGTGTCGGCGCTGATGGGGCTTGAGCGGATGCAGACCGTCTACGCCCACGCCATCGTGCAGGGTTACCGGTTCTACAGCTATGGGGATTCAAGCCTGCTGCTGCCCTAGCGCCTGAACAGCGTCTGCGTATCGATTGCCCGGTCGATCAGGCCGTCATCGGGGGGTAGCTGCCCATCGAGCATCAGCATGGCGAGGCCGTGGACCAGGGCCCAGGCCTGGACGATCATCCGCTGGGCCTGGCCGGGGTCGGTGGTAAGGGCGGCGGCATTCTCCTGCAGCATCCGCGCGGCGAGCGAGTTGCCGAACACGGTCGGGCCATCGGGGCAGGCGCAGGCGAAGATCAGGCGGAACAGCGCCGGATTGGCGAGCGCAAAGCGGACATAGGCGCGGCCGGTGGCGGCAAATCCATCTTGCAGCGCAGCGGCGCTGGCCGCGGCCTGCTGGGCGTGGGCCAATTGCTCGATCCCGGCATCGGCCAGCGCGGCCAGCAGCGCGCGCTTGTCAGGAAAATGGCGATAGACCGCCGTTGCCGAAACCCCGGCGGCGCGGGCCAGCTGGCGCAGCGAAAGATCGCCGGCATCGGTGGTCTTGAGCGCCTCCAGCCCGGCTTCGACCAGCGCGCTGCGCAGATCGCCGTGGTGATAAGTGCGGGCGGTTTTGGGTGATGTTGACACTGTTACCATTGCTGCTATGTTTACGCCATAAACATTAAGGGGAGAGTCCCGTCATGGCAAGCAATGTCGAAACCGTGATCCGCGGCGTGGTGACCAAGGCCGTTACCCGGCTCGCCGCGTTCAACCGCGCCCGGCAAGATCGGGGCCGCGCGCATCCCTTTCTCACGGGGCTGCACACCCCGATGACCGACGAGCGCACGATCACCGATCTTGCGGTCAGCGGCACGATTCCCCCGCAGCTTGCCGGGCGCTATGTCCGCATCGGCCCCAATCCGTTCGAGCCCGATCCGCGCGGCCACCACTGGTTCATCGGCGATGGCATGGTTCACGGTGTGCGGATCGAGGCCGGTAAGGCGCTGTGGTATCGCAACCGCTATATTCGCTCGCTCGATCTGGAGGACAAGGGCGGCCCGCGCGCGGCTCCGGGCCCGCGGCGGGGACGGCGCGATCTGGTCAACACCAATGTCATCCAGCACGCCGGCAAGACGCTGGCGATTGTCGAGGCGGGCTCGTTTCCGGCGGAACTCACCGATGAACTGGAAACCCGCGCCTACACCGATTTTGGCGGTACGCTGACGGGGCCGTTTTCTGCCCACCCGCACTGCGATCCCACGACTGGCGAACTGCACGCGATCACCTATGACGGCATGACGCAGGATACCGTCTGGCACGTGGTCGTCTCACCCGAGGGCAAGGTGGTGCGCGAGGAGCCGATCCCGGTAGAGCATGGCCCATCGATTCACGAATGCACGCTGACCCAGCGCTATGTGCTGGTGTTCGATCTTCCAGTGACCTTTTCCATGAAGGCGCTGATCGGCGGGGCGCAGTTCCCCTATGCCTGGAATGCCGAGCACAAGGCCCGCATCGGTCTGTTGCCGCGAACGGGCACGGCGGCAGACATCGTGTGGTGCGATATCGATCCCTGTTACGTCTTCCACGTCGCCAACAGCTATGACGCGCCCGATGGGACGGTGGTGGTCGATGCCTCGGTCCACGCGACGATGTTCGATGGCGCGGCCGATGGCCCCGATGGCAAGGCATTGGGCATGGAGCGCTGGATCATCGATCCGGTGGCGCGCCGGGTAACCCGCCAGACGATCGATACCGCCCCGCAGGAGTTCCACCGCCCGGATGAACGCTTCTTTGGTCAGCCCTATCGCTATGCCTGGTCGCTGGGCCTGCCCGAAAGCGGCGATCCCGGTTTTATCGGCGCCACCCCGATCTACCGGTATGATCTGGTGAGCGGGGAGCGCACCCAGCACGATTTCGGTCCCAGCCGGGTGCCGGGCGAATTCGTGTTCGTGCCGCGCAGCAGCGATGCCGGCGAAGGCGATGGCTGGGTGATGGGCTATGTCATCGACCGAGCCAGCGATACGACCGATCTGGTGATCCTCGATGCGGCCGATATGGCTGCCCCGCCGCTGGCCAGCATCCACATTCCGCACCGTATCCCGCCTGGCTTTCACGGCAATTGGCTGCCCGATCCGGCTTGATGTGGGTCAAGGCGCTGCCGGCCTTGCCCTGCCAGCCTGCACCGCAGGGATAGAGCGAGGATGCAATGGGTGATGCGCGGCAGGCCCGGGTAGAGGCTGCTCTCGAACACGCGGCCGAACAGTTGGGGGATATCACCCCGCTGGTCATGGCCGAATTTTTCCACCGCTTCCCGGCCGCGGAGGCGAGCTTTGCGCATCATGCCCCGCACGATCCGGCGCGGCTTGGCGCCGAGATGGTCGACAATGCGCTCTACTGCCTGATGACCTGGTGCGAGCGGCGCAGCGAGGTGGAAATCATCCTCCAGACTTCAGCGCCGCACCATGCCGATACGCTGCATGTGCCGGGCGAATGGTATGCCGGGCTATTGGTGGTAACCGCCAATGTCCTGGCCGGCGCGGCGCGCGATGCCGAGGAAGCCGGGCTGTGGGCACAGCTTGCTGATAAACTGGGCGCGGCGGTGGCCGCCTCGATCGCCTAAAACGCGTAGACCATGCGCAGCGTGGCAACCGCGCTGTCGGCGGCGGCGGCATTTCCGCCCGGTTGAAAGATCCACTGCACATCGGGCTGAAGTGTCAGCCCGGGGACCACTTCATCGGCATAGGTCAGTTCCAGCGCAGTCTCGCCGCGCGCCGGGGCGCTGCCTTGTGCGGCCAGGGCATCGCGGAAATGGCGGGTGGTCCAGGCATGGTGCATCCCGAGGGACAGAGCGCTTTTCGGCCGCGTGGCGAGGGCCGGGGTAACCAGCAATCCGGTCTGTAGGCCCCCGGTGAAGGGGCTGGTATGGGGATCAGACAGCCCCGCGCGGACAAACCCGGTGAGCTGGCGCGCGCCGCTGCGCAGCAGATCGCCCTCGATTACCGCATAGGCCCCCTGAGAGGCTCGGCGCGTTGGCAGCCCTGCCGCGTCGGTTTCAAACAGATCGTCGCGCGGGCGGGTATAGTGCCACAGCCCGATCGATCCACGCAGCGGGCCGCCTGTGATCCCGGCCTCGCCAATCAGCAGCAGTCCTTCGCGAAAGCTGAAATCGACCCCGGCATGGTCACCCAAGGTGCTGGCCCGGGCATTGACCGCCGCCAACTGGGCATAGGCCTTGCCCGCAGCAGCAGTCGTGCGCAGCCGCAGGGTCAGTGCGCTCGACGGGAAGATCGAGGGGCCGTTGGGCCCGGTCGCCGCCAATTCAGACCCGATCCCGAAGGGCGGGGCGATCAGCAGGCTGGCCGCCGGGTTGGTGTAGAATTCGCTGTTGAGATCATACAGCCCCGCGCGCAGCGTCGTGGTGGGGCCGATGTCCTGTTCGATCCAGGCCTCGAACAGACGCAGCCCGGCCTGGGAAACCTCGATATTGTCCACGCCCTGCAAGGTTGTCGCGGCATCGTTGGGGCGGGCGCCGCGATTGTCGAGGACATAGGCATGCGCCTTGCCGCCCTGCCAGCCGAGCAGGGCATCCAGATCGGCATCGGCGGTGAGATCGAGATTGGTGAGCGCGCGCAGCCGGCGATCGCCATCGCCTGCAGTCGCGCGGGCAAGGTCGAGTGTCAGCGCACCGGCCAGGTCGATCGGGCGCGCTTGGGCCTGCGCCGGAAGCGGGCACAGCGCCACGATCATGCATCCCGCAGCAAGCCTGCCTATCACTCCGCCTGTCCTTGTTCGTCGATACTGCATTGCGCGGGGCTGTGGCAAAGCGGGGTAAAATCGGCGCTTGCCCATGCTACGCAGTCCTACGCTGTAGCGGCAAAGGCGGTTTGCGTGAACCGTGCGATCGGCTAGGGCGCAAGCGATGACGCGCTTTTCCTTCCAGATCCACGCCACCGATGGCAAGGCCCGCACCGGCACGATCGCCATGCGGCGGGGCGAAATCCGTACCCCGGCGTTCATGCCGGTGGGCACGGCGGCCACGGTCAAGGCGATGAAGCCTGAAAGCGTGCGCGCGACCGGCGCGGACATTCTGCTGGGCAACACCTATCACCTGATGCTGCGTCCGGGGGCAGAGCGCGTCGCGCGGCTGGGCGGCCTGCACAAGTTCATGAACTGGGATCGCCCGATCCTCACCGACAGCGGCGGTTATCAGGTGATGAGCCTGTCCGATCTGCGCAAGATCACCGAGGACGGTGTGACCTTCAAAAGCCATCTCGATGGTTCGCGTCACCTGCTCACCCCCGAACGGTCGATGGAAATCCAGCGGCTGCTAGGCAGCGACATCGTCATGGCGTTCGATGAATGCCCGCGCGCCGATGCCCCCCGCGAGGTGATCGCCCAGTCGATGCGGATGTCGATGCGTTGGGCCAAGCGCAGCCGCGACGGGTTTGACAGCGGTGAAGAGCACGCCGCCGGCGCCGCCCTGTTCGGGATCCAGCAGGGTGCGCTTGACGAGGCGCTGCGCCGCGAAAGCGCTGAGGCGCTGCGCGAGATCGGCTTCGATGGCTATGCGATCGGCGGCCTGGCTGTGGGCGAGGGGCAGGAGGCGATGTTCGCCACGCTCGATTTTGCGCCCGATATGCTTCCGGCCGACCGGCCGCGCTACCTGATGGGGGTCGGCAAGCCCGATGACCTGGTTG
>JAYSCF010000019.1:0-15972 GCA_041915005.1 Novosphingobium sp. | reverse complement strand
CTTGCGGCCATAGGAATGGAGCGCGCCCGACAGCGCGATATAGTTGATGTCATGGCCCGCCAGCGGCGCCATCGGCCCATCCTGGCCCCACCCGGTCATGCGGCCGATCACCAGCTTGGGATTGATCGCCAGCAGCACGTCAGGCCCCAGGCCAAGGCGTTCAAGCACGCCCGGGCGATAGCCTTCGATCAGGGCATCGGCAGTCTTGGCCAGTTCCTTGATCTGGGCGATCGCGGCGGGATCCTTGAGATCAAGCTCGATCCGTTCGCGATTGCGATTCAGAATGTCGCGGTTGCCGCCATCGCCAAAGCGCCCGCCCTTCGACGGCCGTTCGACCCGGATCACCCGCGCACCGTGGTCAGCCAGCATCATGCCGCAGAACGGCCCCGGCCCGATCCCGGCCAGCTCGATAACGGTCACACCCTGAAGAACGCCTGCCATTGTCATCCTCTCCGCAAAATTTAATCGCGCGATTGAATTGCCTTTAAGCCACTGGCCGCGCGTGTCGAGAGGGAACTGTCAGGATCGCCCCAGCTTGGCCCTCGCCTGCACCAGCAAGGGATTGTCGCCGCCGATCGCGCGCGCCTTGTCGAGCAACTGGCGCGCCAGATCGGGATCGCGGCCAAGTTCAACCAGCGCCATGCCGCGGGCCTGGGCCGCGACCCCGCTGGACCGCGCCAGGACATAGGCCCGCTCGCCGCTGTCCAGCGCCGCGGCGCCATCGCCGCTGCGCAGCTGCGCCAGGCTGAGATCGGCCAGCAGCCGCACATCGCGGTTGCCGCCGCGCTGGCGCAGCGCTTGCAGCATCCCGCGCGCCGCCGGCCAATTGCCTTGCGCCGCAGCGAAGCCGGCGCTCATCCGCGCGGCCAGCCGGCTACCCGGCCAACCGGTGAGATAACGCACGGCATAAGGCTGCACCGCGCCCGGCTGGCCGGTGCGGGCAAAGGCCTCGGCCAGGCGCAGCAACAGGTGATCGGGATAGCGCACCTGCGCCGAGGCCCGGTAGCGCACGATGGCCGCGTCGGCCCTGCCCCCCGCCAGCGCCGCATCCCCGGCCAGCGCCAAGGCATCGGCCGATCCGGGGTGCAGTTGCAGGAACCGAGCGGCGGCCGCATCGGCCCCGGCGAAATTGCGCGCACCCAAGAGCGCCCGGACATAGGGCACCGCTGCCCCCGCGCTGCCCGGATCATCGCCAAACCGCGCGGCCAGCACGCCCGGGGGATCGGGCTCGGCAATCGGTTCAAGCGCGGGGATCGTCGCCGCGCTCGCGCGGTCGAGCAGGGCTGCGGCGGCCGCGCGGTTGCCCTGTTCCTCATAGGCCCGGCCCAGCAGGGTCAAGAGATAGGCCGGCGCATCGGGCCGCGCCGCCAGCGGGGCAAAGCGCGCCAGCAGTTCCTCGTGATCGCCGGCTTCATACAGCGCGCGCGCCAGCAGCAATTGCGCGCGCGGGTTGGCTGCCTGGCGTTCGATCAGCCGTTCCAGCTGGTCGGCGGCAACGGCGGCATTGCCCGCTTCCAGTTCGAGCAGCCCGGACAGCAGCATCCCGGCCGGTTCGTCGCGCAGCCGGGTTCCGGCCCGCGCCAGCAGCCCGCGCGCCAAGGGCACGTTCCCGGCCCGCGCCGCCAGCACCGCCTGCAAATACCAGGCCAGCGGATGGCGCGGGGCCAGTTCGATCATGTGGCGGGTCACCGCCAGCATCTCGCCCGCCCGGCCCATCTCGCCAAGGCACGCAGCATAGCCGCCCAGCACCGACAGATCGTTGGGCGCAGTGCGCAGCGCCTGCTCGTAAAGCGGCAGCGCGGCGGCCCAGCCTTGCGCATCGCGCAGCAATTGCGCGCGAAATTCCAGCGCGCGGATATTGTCTGGGCCGGCGGCCAGCGCGCGGGACGAAGCCTCGATCGCCTGAACCTGTTCACCCCCGGCATAGCGCAGCCGCCCGATTTCAACCCAGACCAGCGGATCGTTCGAGGCCACCGCCAGTGCCCGATCAAGTGCGCGGCCCGCCGCCGGCAGGTTGCCGTCAAGCCGCTCCAGCCGCGCCAGGGTGCGCAGCCCCCAGGCCTGATTTTCGGGCGCAAAGCTTGCCGGCCCTAGCCACTCCCGCGCCCGGCGCATATCGCCCTGATCGAGCAGTGCCTCGCCCATTGCGGCGGCCACCTGGCTGCGGCTTGCCCCGCTGGCAAGCGCACGGCCCAGTTCGGCTTCGGCGGCGATCCCGTCGCCGCGGTCAAGCGCCGCCAGCGCGCCGCGCATGGCCTCCTGCGGCGCGCCCGGCGCGGCGGACAGCGGCACCGCCAGCCCCGCCCCCATCGCCGTCAGCAGCGCAATCAGCCGCCGGTCAGGCCTGCAGGTCATAGTGCTTGAGCAGATCGTAGAGCGTGGGCCGGCTGATCCCGAGCAGCTTGGCCGTGTTCGAGATGTTGCCTTCGGTCCGGGCCAGCGCGTGGCGGATCGCCTTGCGATCGGCCTGCTCGCGGGCCGACTTGAGGTTGAGCACCTGCTGGGCGTCCTCGTCCGGTGCGGCCAGATCAAGATCGGCCGCGCCCACCAGCTTGCCCTCGGCCATGATCACCGCGCGCTTCACCCGGTTTTCCAGTTCGCGCACATTGCCCGGCCAGCCCCAGCCATCGATCGCAGCCAGCGCATCGGGGGCAAAGCCCTTGACCGCAGGGTTCATTTCGCGCGCGAAGCGGGCCAGGAACGCCTTGGCCAGCAGCGCCGCATCGCCCGGCCGCTCGGCCAGGCTCGGAATCCGCACGACGATTTCCGCCAGCCGGTAAAACAGGTCTTCGCGGAACTGGCCGCTGGCGATCATCGCCTCGAGGTTCTGGTGGGTGGCGCAGACGATCCGGGTATCGACCGGGATCGACTTGCGCGAGCCGACCCGTTCGATCACCCGTTCCTGCAGGAACCGCAGCAGCTTGACCTGCAAGGGCAGCGGAATGTCCCCCACTTCATCGAGAAACAGCGTGCCGCCGTGGGCCTGTTCGATCTTCCCCTCGGTGGTCTTGACCGCACCGGTGAAGGCGCCCTTCTCGTGCCCGAACAGTTCGCTTTCGAGCAGGTTTTCGGGGATCGCGGCACAGTTGATCGCCACGAAAGCGCCGCCGCGCCGATCGCTCGCCTCGTGCAGCCCGCGCGCCAGCAGTTCCTTGCCGGTCCCGCTGGCGCCCAGCAGCATGACCGAAACATTGGTATTGGCCACCCGTTCGATGGTGCGCGCAACCTTTACCATTTCAGGCGCGCCGGTGATCATCCGGCCGAGCACGCGGTTGTCATCCCCCGCCCGCAGCGCAAGCTGGCGGTTCTCGGCCTCGATCCGGTGCAGTTGCAGCGCCCGGCGCACGATCAGGCCCAAGTCATCGATCTCGACCGGCTTGTGATAGAAATCATAGGCCCCGCGCGCGATCGCCTGCAGCGCGCTGTCGCGCGCACCGTGCCCCGAGGCAACGATCACCTTGGTATCGGGCTTGAGCGCCATGATCGCATCGAGCACGGCAAAGCCCTCGCTGGTGCCATCGGGATCGGGCGGCAGGCCAAGGTCAAGCGTCACCACCGCCGGTTCTTCGCTGCGCAGCGCCGCCAGGGCGCTGGACCGGTCGCCAGCCAGGATCACTTCGAAATCGGGCCAGGCCCATTTGAGCTGGGCCTGCAGGCCGGGATCATCCTCGATGATCAAAAGCTTGGGGCGCGTGTCGGTCATCAGGCGGCATCCCGGCCGGCCTGCCCGGCCAGCGACTGGAGGATCTGCGCGGCTTCGGCCAGCGGCAGGCGGATGGTGAAGCGCGAACCGATTCCTTCGCGCGATTCAACATCGAGCCGCCCCTTCATCGCGCGAACCAGTTCGCGCGCCTCGTAGGCACCGATGCCGAAACCACCACTCTTGGTGGAATCAAACGGCCGGAACAGCCGGTTACGGACGAATTCGGCGCTCATCCCGCTGCCCGAATCCAGAACTTCAATCACCCCGCTGGCCCCGTGGGTGCCGACCCGGATGAACACCGGCAATTGCTCGGGCGAGGCATCGAGCGCGTTCTGCACGAGGTGGGCCAGCACCTGTTCCAGCGATTCCCGCGCGCCCAGCACCAGGCATTCCTCGGCCTCGATCAGGTTGACCGGGCGGCGCCCGTCGGACCGGGCCTCGAACTGCGCGGCAACCTCGGCGGCGATCAGGTCAGCCCGCACCGGGGCCACGGTCTCAACCGTCATGGCGCCATAGCGGGACAGCCGGGCCAGCAGCGCTGAAAGCTTGTCGGCCGAACTGCGCAGCGTAATCAACATGTCTGATTTAAATTGCAGATTTTCAGAATGTTGTTCTGCATTTCTGGCAAGTAAATTGAATTGACTTGCAAGGTTCTTGAGATCGTGAACCACAAAGGCGATCCGGCGGTGGAAATCGTCAAAGCGGGCCGCCTCGGCCAGCGCCTCCTGCCCGGCGTGCTCCGCCAGATAGCTGGCCAATTGCTGCCCAGCGACGCGCAGCAGATCGAAATCCTCCCAGTCGAGCGGGCGCGCCAGGCCAGGCCGCGCCAGCACCACCAATCCGACCAGGCGTTCAAAGTGCAGCAGCGGCACCAGCGCCCAGGCCCGCGGCTCGTCCACCAGCCAGTGCGGGATGGCAAAAGCGGGCGCCTGTTCCGCCCGCCCGGCCCGCAACTGATCAAGATCGGCGATGTAGCCGCTGGCCTCGAACTGGCGCGCCACCTCGGGCGGCGCCGCTTCGGCAGGCACTTCCACCGTCGGCCAGGCCCAGCGCGCGGCCAGTTCGAGCTGGCCGCGATCCCCCGGCGTCAGCAGCAGTCCGGCGGGGCTTTCGGTGATATCGGCCAGGGCGCGGATGACCCGCTCGTCCAGCGAGGCCTCGCCATTGCTGCCCTGGGCGATAGTGCCGGTGAACCGCAGCCATTCGCTGCGATAGTCATAGCGGTGCTGGAACAGGTGCTTGGCCAGCATGACCTTGAGCCAGCCGCGCAGCCGGCGCGAAGGCCCGACCATCAACGCCAGCGCCAGGGCCAGCGCGACGCAGCTCCACTGCGCCGTTTCGGCCAGATCCCCCCCGGCATAGGCCAACCCCCGCGCCGCCGCCCCCATCGCGGCCAGATAGCCGCCGATCAGCAGCAGCGAGAGCGACTGGAACGTGACCGAGCGCGAGGGCCGAAAGCGCAGAGGCTCGCTCGCCGGAATCGCGCCGCATGCCACCAGGCCGCCCAGTGCCAGCGCGGTCAAACCACGCAGCGCCGCAAACCCGGCCGGAACAGCGCCCGCCAGATAGGCCACCGTGCCGAAATTGAGATCGTAGCCCCACAGCAGCGCGAGCGCGAGCGCCGGCCAGCGCAGCACCGTGCGCGCAAGGCTCGATGCCCCGCCATAGAGGTTATGGACCAGCACCAGTCCGCCGATCGCGACCAGCAGATCAAGCAGCACCGCCATGTGCAGCCCCGGCGTTCCCGGCAGCGTCGGCGCACTGGCCAGAAGCACGCCCTGCACCGCCCCTTGCAGCAATTCGGCAAAGGCCAGCGCGGCGATCATCGGGCGCACCGGCATCATGCTGGCGTGCCGCCCGTCAACCGCGAACAAGCGATAGAGCGCAAAGATCCAGCCCAGATCGCGGCCCACCTCGGCCAGCCCGGTCCAGGCGGCCCCGAAAGCCCCGCTGGCCGCCCACAGCGCGGTCAGCCCCAGCGCCGAAACCACCGCCCGGCGCGCCGTGCCATAGCTGCCGCGGCGGCCTTCCAGCCAGACGGCGGCCAGCGCGCAGGCCAGCGCCCCCGCCCCCCATGCCGCCGCGCCAATGGCGCCCCAGGCTCCGCCAAGGCCGGTCACGGCCTAGCGCGCGCCTTCGTGCCAGAGCACCACGCGCAGCGTCTGGAGCAGGATCAGAAGATCAAGGAACGGGGTGTAGTTCTTGGCATAGTAGAGGTCGAATTCGAGCTTGTGGCGCGAATCCTCGATCGAGGCGCCATAGGGATAGTTGATCTGCGCCCAGCCGGTGATCCCCGGCTTGACCATGTGGCGTTCGGCATAGAACGGCAGCTGGGTTTCCAGGTCGGCGACGAATTCGGGGCGTTCGGGACGCGGGCCGACAAAGCTCATCTCGCCCTTGAGCACGCTCCACGCCTGGGGCAGCTCGTCGATCCGGACCTTGCGGATGAACTTGCCCGGCCGCGTCACGCGCGGATCGTCCTTCTGCGCCCACTGCGCGCCGTTGGATTCGGCATCGGTGCGCATCGAGCGCAGCTTGATGACGTCAAAGTTCTGGCCATAAAGCCCGACCCGGGTCTGGCGGAAGAACGCCGGGCCGCGGCTGTCGAGCTTTACCAGCAGCGCGAACAGACCGATCACCGGGGCCGCCAGCGCCAGCAGCAGCGAACTTGCGAAGATATCGAACAGGCGCTTGACCGCGCTCGAAATCGCCCGGCCCGAGGAAAAGCCATCGGAAAAGATCAGCCAGCTGGGATTGACCGTGCCAAGGTCGACCCGGCCGGTCTCGCGCTCGATGAAACTCGAAAAATCGTTGACGTGGACCCCGGTAGTCTTGATCCGCAACAGATCGCCCAGCGGCAAGGCATTGCGCCGTTCTTCAAGCGCCAGCACCACTTCGCTGACGCTGAGGTTTTCGACGAAGCGGGTGAGATTGTGGATCGCCGAGCGGTTGATCGCCTCGGCAATCAGCGGCGCGCTGTCGGTCATGGCGAGGTAGCCGACGATGCAGAACCCGCTTTCGGGCCGCTCGGACAGTTCGCGCAGCCGGATCGCGCGCTCGCCCGCGCCCAGCACCAGCACCCGGCGGCGGAACGCAGAGGCGCCCAGCACCCCGCCCACCACCAGCCGGTTGAGCACCAGCAGCAGCACCGCGCCCGCCATCGCGTAGGCCAGGGTCGAGCGCCAGAAATTGTGCCCACCGATCACGAAATCGACAAAGGCGAGCGCGATGATCCCCAGCGAAACCGCCACCAGCAGCCGCGCCGTGGCGTACCGCATCGAACGCAGCGCATCGCCGCCATAGACCCCGACCGCGATCATCGCGGTGAGGATGACCGCGGCAAAGCCGGCGAGTTGCCCACCGCGTTCGGCCAGGCCGCCCGGATCCATCCCGATCTGCCCGGCGCGCAGTCGCCACGCGAAATCGGCCGCCACCGCCAACAAGGTGATGTCGATCAGGCCCAGCAGGATAACCGCGTGGGGGATATAGTGCTTGAACAGCCGGATCATGGCCCCTGGCAGACCTTCCCTTCGATGGCGAAGCGGCAAGCCTATCGGCCAGAGGTGAAATGTCGGTAAACTTTACAGTAAACTTTATAGGGCCGTTTGCCCTTTGCCCGATCAGCGCGAGAAGGTGAACGCGCTGATCCCGCGGCTGCGCTCGTCGAATTCCAGCGCGGCGCCGCGCGGCGGCAAGGAGCGCTGGCGGCAATCGGCCACGAGGCAGCGCGCGCAGCCCGGCCCGATCGGGGTCGGCGCGCCCTGGGCCGTGCCGCGTGCCTGGGTCAGTTGCCCGGCCAGCCGCGCCTCGATCCCGAGGACCACGGCAAACTGCCCGGCCTCGCGCTCGATCGCTCCGGCCCCTTCGACCGTGGACGCGATCATGAACCAGTCTGATTTTGATCCATTTTCATCACTATATTCAATATATTGCGATATGTTTTTGCCAAATTGCTCGAATGCACTGTGCGCCAGCCACAGCGGGCAGCTGGCTTCGCTGTCGAGCAGGGGCGCACCGCTGGCCCCGGCGTAGCGTTTGGAAAACTGCCCGGCCCGGTCAACCCGCGCCATGAAGAACGGCAGGCCGCGCTGCCCGACCCGCTGCAGCGTGGTCAGGCGGTGAGCCAGCTGCTCAAACCCCACGCCGAACCGGCGCTGGAGCAGCGGCAGGTCATAGCCCGTCGCCTCGCAGGCGCGCAGGAACCGGCCATAGGGCATGATCAGGGCCGCGGCGAAATAGCTCGCCAGATGCAGCCGCAGCAGGCGCCATGCGGTGCGGTCGGTGAATTGCGCGCCATTGGCGATGGCAGCGATCGCATCGCGCTGTTCAAGCAGCGCCAATTGCACCGCAATCTGGAAGTTGCGGGCCGCAGGATCGAGCAATTCCGAGAGTTGCAGCTGCCGGGCATGAAGATCGAGCCGCCGCAGCGCATCGGGCATGACGTCAACCGGCAGGATCCGCACCGAAAGCTGGTGCTGCTGGCGCAGCCGTTCGGCCAAAGCCTGCCCCAGATCGGCGTTCGAGAGCCGCAATTCATCGGCCAAAGCCTCTGCCGCGACGTCAAGATCGGCGAAATGGTTGCGCCAGCGCTCGATTTCGCGCCGCACGAGGTCCATCGGATCGCTGGCCGGGGCCGCCGCGCCGGGATCGCCGGCATCATAGAGCCGGGCGAAGGCCAGCGCCGCCTGGGGCGCTGCGGCGAGCCACTCGGCCAGTTCGTCACGATCGATCGAAAGGTCGGAAAACCGCGGATCCGCAAGCCTTCGGCGCAGGCCATCGATCCCGCCGACCGCCTCGTCCTGACGCAGGCTGCGGGGATCGAAATCGAACTGTTCAGCCAGCGCCACCACCAGCCGCGCCGACAGCGGGCGCTGGTTGCGTTCAACCAGGTTGAGGTAGCTGGGCGAAATACCGAGGCGCGCCGCCATGGCGGACTGGGTCAGCCCTTCGCGGCGGCGCAGCCGGCGGATCGCCGGCCCAGCAAGGATCGAGGCATCGGTCATGACTTCGATATTTGTAATTTTATTTACAATTTGACAAGCGGTTTCGGCAAATCATCGCCATGCTGACAAGATATTTTGTGAATTTAATTACCTCGCCCGCCCCGATCCGATCTATTCCTGCGGCAACGCCACCCTTTCAAGGAGCCGTCCGATGCCCCAGACCATCCACACCGAAGACCGCACCCCGGCGCGTGCCCGGGCGCTGCTCTCGAACAACGATTTCCGCCTGCTGCGCACCGCACTGGCCAGCCACGCCCAGGTTTCCGAAGACCCGGAAGAGATTGCCCGGATCGCGGCGCTGTATCACCGGCTCGGCTGCTACGCCTAAGCTTGCCCCCGTTTGGCGGCCGTCACTGCGACCCGGGGCGGCCGTCAACCCCGCGCTAACCATATCTTCCCCCCGCGCGGTTAACCTTCCCGCGCTATTGCCAGCGCCATGCGCCGCGCTGCTCCCGCCTTGCCGATATCCCCCCGGATGCTGCGGCATTTTGCCGTGGCAACGGTCATCCTGACCGCGCTGGTGGCCATGTTCGCCGATGGCGAAAGCCGTGATGCGGCGGAGCATGCCATCGCCGCGCGCGAGGCCAAGAACCGGGCCATGGAAGTTGATGCGGCCAAATTCGGCGCGCCCAAGCTGCACCTGCGCGCGCCCGACAATCAGGCCGACCAGTTCGGCGACGAACCCGGAATCGAAAGCCCCCAGCTCAACACGTTCCACGGCGCGTCAGGCGCAGCGCCGATCGCCCAGGGCAACCAGGCGGCCTTCCTGCCGCCGCCGTCACTGCCGATGGCCCCAGGGGCAACGGTCACGCTGCACAATGTCCCAGCCGACAAGCTGATCCCGCTGCGCCCGGGCACCGCGCCCGCCAATCAGCGCCGCGCGGGCTTCCGCCCCAGCGACGAGCAGCTTGAAACGATCCGCCAGAACTCGCGCGAGCGCAGCGGCAACCCGAACGGGGTCGATTGAGTTGCGATTTTTACAAGCAAGGTGGGCCAGGTAAACTTCTTTACTTGAGCGCAGCGCCCGCCCCGCCCCGCAGCATCAGGTGCGCGGCATCAGGTGGATTGCGGCGCTGACCAGGGCTTCGGATCCGCTCGCGATCACCTTGTCGGCCTCGGGCGCCCAGAACGGGCTGTGCAGCCCGGGCAGAACCTTGCCCTCGGCCTTGGCGATGCGGCGGATCCCGCCGAGCAGCGCCTGGCGCGATTCGTCGGAATAGCTGCGCACGGTCAGCTGCAGTTCGGCCTTGTCCGAGATGATGTTGTGCTTGGCCCCGGCATGGAAGCTGCCGACCGTGACCACCGAGGGTTCAAACGGACTGGCCTCGCGGCTGACCAGGGTCTGGAGCCGCATCACGATCGCCGCGCCCAGCACGATCGGATCCTTGGTCAGGTTGGGATAGGCCCCGTGCCCGCCGAGGCCGTGCACCAGGATATCGACCGAATCGACATTGGCCAGCGCATAGCCCGGCCGCACCCCGATCACGCCCGAGGCGAGATCGGCGGTATCATGAAAGGCGAGCGCATAGTCGGGCCTCGGAAAGCGGGTGTAGAGCCCGTCGTTGAGCATAGCCTCGGCGCCAAGGCCCACTTCCTCGGCCGGCTGGCCGACCATCAGCAGCGTGCCCGACCAGCGATCCTTGCTGGCGGCCAGCACCCGCGCGGTTTCGATCCAGGCGGTCATGTGGGTATCGTGGCCGCAGGCGTGCATGATCCCGCTTTCGACCCCGGCGGTCGAGGTGCCGCGCGCCTTGCTGGCATAGGGCAGCCCGGTCTGTTCAACCACGGGCAGCGCATCCATGTCGGCACGGATCAGCACCACCGGCCCCGGGCCATTGCGCAGCACGGCGACCACCCCGGTCTTGCCCAGGCCTTCGGTAACTTCAAAGCCCGCGGCGCGCGCGGCGGCGGCCATGATCCCGGCCGAACGCTTTTCCTGAAACGACAGTTCGGGGTTCTGATGGAGATCCTTGTAGATCGTCATCAGGGCGGGAAGGTCGGCGGCGATCCGGTCATGCACCGGATCGGCCTGGGCCGCAGAAGCGAGGGACAGCGCGCCAAGCGCGGCGGACAGGGCAAGGATGGGCTTGATCATGCGCCCAGCCTAAGCGGCCAGGCCGCGCAGCGCAATGTCCGGGAAAGCCGGTAAGTGGTGCCCCTGGCCAGACTCGAACTGGCACGGATCTCTCCATCCGATTTTGAGTCGGACGCGTCTACCATTCCACCACAGGGGCACTGCAGGGCAGGTCGCGCTTAGCCGCCCTGCCCCGCGCATTCAAGCTCGCTTACTTCTTGAGCGCGCCAACCAGTTGCTTGTGCAGGCGCGAATGCAGTGCATCGTTGCCGGCCAGCACCTGAGCATCGCAGATCGGCTGCGAAATCCCGCGCCAGTCGGTCACGAAACCGCCGGCTTCGCGCACCAGCAGGCAGCCCGCAGCCGTATCCCACGGGGCCAGGCCGGTTTCCCAGAAGCCTTCATAGCGCCCGGCAGCAACCCAGGCGAGATCGAGCGAGGCCGCGCCAAAGCGGCGGATCCCGGCGACCTGCGGCGCCAGCGCGCCATAGATCCGGCTCCATTCGGCGCTGTCGCCGCGCCCGGCAAAGGGAATGCCGGTGGCGATCAGGCTTTCATCGAGGTGGCGGCGCGCCGAAACGCGCAGACGGCGATCGTGCAGCCAGGCCCCGCGGGTCTTTTCGGCCCAGAAGCTTTCGTCGGTAACCGGCTGATAGATCAGCCCGGCCACCACATCGCCCCAGCCGCTGCCATCGAGCTTGGGTTCCTGCACCGCGATCGAGATCGCGAAGTGCGGGATGCCGTGGAGGAAGTTGCTGGTCCCGTCGAGCGGATCGATGATCCAGCGCGGCTTGCCCGGCTCACCGTGGATTTCGCCGCCTTCTTCCATCAGGAAGCCCCAGTCGGGGCGCGCGGCCAGCAGCTCGTCATAGAGCGTGCGCTCGGCGCGCTGGTCGGCCTTCGAAACGAAGTCCGCCGGCCCCTTGCGGCTGACCTGGAGATGCTCGACCTCGCCAAAATCGCGACGGAGCCGCTGCCCGGCCTTGCGGGCCGCCTTTTCCATCACGCGGATCATGCCGGAAATGACAGCCATGGCCGGATCAGTCCGCCTTGCTGACGTAGGTGCGTTCGTAAACGTCGACGATGATGCGCGTCCCGCTGGCGATATGCGGCGGCACCATCACGCGCACGCCGTTATCAAGGATCGCGGGCTTGTAGCTCGACGAGGCGGTCTGCCCCTTCACCACGGCATCGGCTTCGACGATGGTGGCTTCGACCTGTTCGGGCAGCTGCACCGAAATCGGGCGCTCGTCATACATTTCGAGCAGCACGGTCATGCCATCCTGCAGGAAGGCATCGGCCCCGCCCAGCAGATCCTTGGGCAGGTTAATCTGGTCGTAGGTTTCCACGTCCATGAACACCAGGTCATCGCCTTCGGCGTAGAGGAACTGGAAGTCCTTGGTATCGAGGCGGACGCGTTCGATCGTGTCGGCGCTGCGGAAGCGCACGTTGGTCTTGCGGCCGTCGATGAGGTTCTTCATCTCGACCTGCATGAAGGCCCCGCCCTTGCCGGGCTGCGTGTGCTGAGTCTTGGCAACTTTCCAGATGCCGCCTTCGTATTCGAGGATGTTGCCGGGACGAATGTCCACGCCGCTGATCTTCGCCATGGGGATGCCTTCAAGGTTGAGAAAGAAACCGACCGCCTGAACAATCAGGCAATGCCGGGGAAGGCGCGCCCTTAGCGCGGTGCGGCGCGCAGGGCAAGCGCAAGCGCCACGCTGGCGGGCGGGTTCAGTTCCTGCTAATCGCCCGGGACCATGATCGAGCCGATGTTAAGAGCCCTGCGCCTCACCCTGCCCCTGGCCGCGCTGGCCGCAGCCGGCGCTGCGCTGGAAGCGGCGCCCGGCGGGCCGATCGACTATCTGCCGCTGGGCGATTATGTCTGCGAACTGCCCGGCGATGCCACCGGCCCCGCCGGCATTCGCCAGCCCGGGCAAAGCTTCAGCGTGATCAACGCCACAACCTATACCACCGCCACTGGGCGCGGCAGCTATCTGCTCACCGGGGATCGGTTGGTGCTGACCAGCGGCCCCAAGCGCGGCCAGCGGTTCCACCGCCTGTCGCAGAATTTCCTGCGCGAACTTGGCCCCGATGGCCGCGATGGCGCGCTGCGCTGCGTGCGGCAGGTCACCAACAACCGCTAACGCGCCGGCGCCCGCGCCGCGCGCACCATCCGGGCATAGGCCAGCGCCACCAGGGCTACGAACAGCACCGTGCCCAGCGGCAGCGCGGCGGGATGATCCCCCACCACCGCCAGCACGTCGGGATTGTCGCTCGCGGCCACGACAAAAGCATAACCGACGTTGAACAGGCTATCGCCGACGATCAGCCCGGTGGCGGTCAGCACCCCGATGCGTTCGGCAAAGTCAGGCCCGGCCTGCCGCGTGGCCCAGCGGTTGTAGACATGGCCCAGCACCGCCCCGACCACCACCAGCGCGGTCGAATCGGTCGGCAGGTACATCCCCATCCCCACCGCCAGCGGCGGCAGCGATCCGCGCCCGGTCTTGCGCAGCGCCTCGTCGATGGCCACCGCGATCACCCCCACCAGCACGCCCGCGCGCACCAGCCCCCAATCGAGATCGCCGCCCAGCACGCCCTGCGCAATGGTCGAGATCAGCGCCGCCTGCGGGGCGGCCAGGGCATGGTCCCCCGCCCCCGGCGCGCCCTGGAACCCGAAAGTGGTGTTGAGCAGGGTCAGGATCGGCGGGATCACCACCGCGCCAAACCCCACGCCCAGGATCAGCGCAACCTGCTGGCGCCACGGGGTGGCCCCGATCTGCTGCCCGGTCTTGAGGTCTTGCAGGTTGTCGTTGGAAATCGTCGCCACGCCAAACACGATCGCGGTCACGAACAGCGCAAAGGCCACCAGCGCGCGGGTGGCATCCCCGGCCAGGCCGTGGCCGAACACGCTGAGCAGCAACAGCGAAATGCCCAGGCTTGCAAGGATCCCGACGCCTGAAATAGGGCTGTTCGAGGCCCCGATCAGCCCGGCCATATAGCCGCAGACCGAAGCAATCACGATGCCTGCCACCAGCACGTAGGCCACCGCCAGCGGGATCACCACCCACGGCTGGCTGCCCACAGGACCAAGCGCGCCGAAATTGTAGAGCAATCCCGCCACCGGCAGCATCAGCACCAGGATCGTCCCGCCGACGATGCCGATCGGCAGGTCGCGCTCGGTCAATTCCAGTCCGGCAAACCCGCCCGAAGCCTTGCGCGCCCGGTCGGCGGCCAGCGCACCGCCAATCCCGCGCACGATCGGGCCGATTACCTTGAGCAGGGTCCAGATCGCCGCGACCCCGATCGCGCCCGCGCCGATCAGGCGGACCTTGGCGCGAAACACCGTATGGGCCAATTCGCCCAGATCGGCCGCCGTGGCCACGTCGGGCGCGGTCAGATGCGGCAGGATGAAGCCATAGCTGAGCACGATCCCGACCAGCATCGCGAGGCCCACCGACAGGCCGACCAGATGCCCCACCCCGAGCAGCGACATCGAGAAGGTCAGCGAGGCAAAGCTCGCCCCCGCGCCGATCCGCACCACCTTGTCCGCGGCTTCGGCCACCAGCTTCATCTTGGCGAGCAGCGGGTAGAGCGCGGAAATCACCGTGCCCAGCACCACGGCCGCCAGCCCCTTGCGGTTTTCCTCGGCCCCGCCGACGCCCGCGCCCACCTTCAGCACTTCGGCCGCAGCCACGCCTTCGGGATAGGGCAGGTCCGATCCGGTGACGAGCGCCCGGCGCAGCGGCACCGAATACATCACCCCCAGCACCCCGCCGATGGCGATCACCAATGCCGATTGCCAATAGGGAAAGCCGCTCCACCACCCGACCATGACCAGGCCCGGCAGCACGAACACGATGGCTGACAGTGTCCCCGCCGAACTCGCGATGGTCTGGACGATATTGTTTTCCTGGATCGTCGCGCCCGAAAATCCGCGCAGCACGGCCATCGAAATCACCGCCGCCGGGATCGAGGTGGCAAAGGTCAGCCCGACCTTGAGCCCGAGATAGACATTGGCCGCGGTGAACACCACGGTCAGCACCGCGCCCAGCAGCACGCCGCGCAGGGTTAGTTCACGGGGGGCAGCAGCATCGGGCATGGGTCACCTTGTCAATCGGGCCAGCGGGCCGGAAAGCGCGCAAGGTGCCAGATCGGGGCGCCGGTGGAAACCGGGCGATCAGGCCCCGGTGATCGCCTTGTGGAAAGCCCGGATCGCGGCCGCTTCATCGCCGTTCCACACCGCACCCGATACGGCCAGGAAATCGGCCCCGGCTGCGACCAGCGGCGCGCAGTTTTCCGGCGTGATCCCGCCAATCGCCACGCAGGGGATTTCCATCAGGTTTTGCCACCAGGTGAGCAATTCCGGTTCGGCGCGGTGTTCGGTGGCCTTGGTCGTGCTGGGGAAGAACGCGCCGAACGCGACATAGTCGGCCCCGGCCTCGCCCGCTTCCATCGCCAGATGGCGGCTGTCATGGCAGGTCACGCCGATCTGCGCATCGCGGCCCAGCCGCTGGCGCGCATCCTCGACCGCGCCGTCATCCTGCCCGAGATGGACCCCATCGGCGCCGATGCGCTTGGCCAGGCTGATCGAATCGTTGACGATGAAGGCGACCTCGCGCGCGGCGCAGATCGCCTGCAGCGGCTCGGCCAGCTTGGCGGCCTGATGTTCGTCAATGTCCTTCACGCGGAACTGAAATGCGGCCACTTCGCCCGCATCTAGCGCGCGGGCAAGCCGGTCGGGAAAGGCACCGCCGACATCGAGCGGCGAAATCAGGTAAAGCTGGCAATCGGTCATGCGCGCCTCCCTATCCCGCTATTCCCGCCGCGCCAAGCATGGAGGTGCATCGAACGGCAACCGGCTTCGGAACCAGCGTCACCCCGGACTTGATCCAGGGTCCAGCTTTCCGGCTCTGCGCCGCGTGCTATCCAAGCGGGACCCCGGATCAAGTCCGGGGTGACGATACATGGGCGGATTTTAGTTCGACCAAGCCAGTCCGCAAAAAGGGCGGGAAAGCATCACTGCCCCCGCCCCTTTGCAAACCGTCACCGGCCGGTTCAGATCTTCTGGGTCGAACCCTTGTAGATCTCGTCGATCGCCGCACCGAGCGAGGCGTCGAATTCCGCATCGCTCATCTGCGCGCGCAGGTCTTCGAGCAGCGCGCGGCTGAAGCTGGCGATGATGCCCTTGTTCT
>JAYSCF010000018.1:0-16001 GCA_041915005.1 Novosphingobium sp. | reverse complement strand
TCGTCGCTGAACAGGAAGGCGCCGAGGCGCAGGTTCTCCTCCACCGTCAGGTTGGTGAAGATCTGCCGCCCCTCGGGCGATTGCGCCAGACCCCGGCGCAGCCGCTTGAAGGCGGGGACGGGCACCAAGGCCTCGCCCCGGAAGGTGATCGACCCGGCCGTCACCGGCTGCACCCCCGACAGGCAGCGCAGAAGCGTGGTCTTGCCCGCGCCATTGGCGCCGACCACGGTGACGATCTCGCCGGAATCCACCGTCAGGTCGATGCCGTGCAGCACCTCGATGCGCCCGTAGCGCGAGCGCAGTCCCTCAACCGTGAGCATTCTCGGTCTCCAGATTCTCGGCCCCAAGATAGGCGGCGATCACCGCCGGGTTGCGGCTGACCGTGGCGGGGTCGCCCTCGGCGATCTTCTCGCCATGGTCCAGCACCACGATATGGTTGGAAATCCGCATGACCATCTTCATGTCATGTTCCACCAAGAGGATGGCCACGCCCGAGGCCGCGACCTCGGCGATCAGATGGTCGATCTCCTCGGTCTCGACGGCGTTGCAGCCTGCGGCGGGTTCGTCGAGCAGCAGGATCTTGGGGTTCAGCGCCAGCGCCCGCGCGATCTCCAGCCGCTTGAGCGAGCCGTAGGACAGATTCCCCGCCTCCCGCTCGGCCGCGCGTTCCAGGCCGACGCGGGCCAGCAGCTTGCGCGCGCCCTCGTCCGCCGCCCGCGCCCGGCGGCGCGAGGAGGGCAGGCCCAGAAGATCGGCCAGCACCGGCCCCTTTTCCTGCAAGTGATAGCCGGTGACGGCGTTTTCCAGCACGGTCATCGACTGGAAGATCTGCAGGTTCTGGAAGGTGCGGCTCATCCCCCGGCGAGCCAGCAGATGCGGGGCCATGCCCGTCACATCCTCGGCCCCCAGCTTCACCTTTCCCGATCCGGGCTGATAGACGCCCGAAATCATGTTGAAAAGCGTCGTCTTGCCCGCCCCGTTCGGGCCGATCACCGAAACGATCTCGCCCGGTTTCACGGTGAAGGTCACATCGTTCACGGCCTTGAGGCCGCCAAAGGCGATGCCAAGCCCTTCGACGGAAAGCAGGGTGTTCGTGCTGTCGCGCGCGGTCATTCGCCCCTCCCCCGCAGTTTGCGCAGGATGGATGGCAGCAGCCCCTCGCGCAGAAAGATCATCACCAGCATCATCACCAGACCCAGCACCAGCTGTTCGTATTCCGCGAACACGGTCAGAACCTGCGGCAGCAAGGTCAGGATACCCGCCCCCAGGATCGCCCCCAGAACCGATCCGACGCCGCCCAGAACCGCCATCGTCACCATCTCGATCGAATGCATGAAGCCCGCGACATCGGGGGTGATGAACTTGTTCTGAAGCGCCAACAGCGAGCCGGAGACGGACGCATAGACCGCCGAGATCACGAAGGCCTGCAATTTCATCCGCGCCACGTCGACGCCCACGGTGCGCGCCGCCACCTCGGACCCGTGCAACGCGCGCAAGGCCCGCCCCGTCGGGCTGTTGAACAGGTTCAGCGCCAGCCATGCCCCCACGAGCAGGCAGATTCCGCAGAAGAAATACCAGAACTGCCCGTTCGACAGATCCAGCCCCCAGTCCTTCAGAACCGCGCGCAGGCCCAGTTCCGGCACATCGATCCCGTCGGGGCCGCGCGTCAGATCACGTTCGTTGTTCAGAACCATTGACACAAGGATGCCGAGGCCCAGCGTCGCCACGGCGAGGTAATAGCCCTTCAGCCGTAGGATCGGCCGCCCGACCAGCCAGGCCAGCACCGCGGAAACCACGGCCCCCAGCACCACCGACAGCGACGGGTGCAGCCCCAGATGGACAGGCGCCAGCGCACAGGCATAGGCGCCGATCCCGGCGAAACCGGCGTGGCCCAGGCTGATCTGCCCGGCGTATCCGGTCAGGATCACCATCCCGGTCACGGCGATGCCGTTGACGAAGATCAGCGCGCCGACCCGGTAGTAGAAGGCCGAAGGGAAAAACAGCGGCGACAATGCCACCAACACGGCCAGCACCAGCAGCGTGGCCAGTTTCGGGGTCATTCTCATCATTACACCCGATCCGTTGATTTGCGGCCGAACAAGCCCTGCGGCATGAAGAACAGCACGGCCAGGATCACGATGAAGGCCGCCGCGTCCTTGTATTGCGACGACAGGTAACCGGCCGTCAGCGCCTCGATCAGCCCGATCAGGAAGCCGCCCACCAGCGCGCCCTAGGGGTTGCCCATGCCGCCCAGCATCGCCCCCGCGAACCCTTTCAGCGCGAAGCCGATGCCCACGCTGTAGGCGGTCAGCGTGATCGGCGTCGCCAGCACCCCCGCCAGCGCGCCGATGGCGGCGGAAAGGGCGAACGAAAGCGTCATCACGAAATTGGTGTTGATCCCCACCAGCTGCGCCGCCAGCCGGTTGTTCGAGGTGGCCAGCACCGCCCGCCCCAGAAGCGTGCGGGTGAAGAACACCCAGAGCCCGACGAAGACCACCAGCGCCCCCCCGATCACCCAAAGGCTCTGCGGCAGGATCGTCGCCCCACCAAGGCGGATCGGATCGTCGCCTGAGAACGAGGGAAAGGCGTGGATCTGCTTGTCGAACACCAGTTGCGCCGCCCCCTGGATGAAGATCGAGGCCCCGATGGTGATGATGATCAGTGACACCACCGGCGCGCCGCGCGCAGGCTCGATGGTCAGCTTGTACATCGCCACGCCGAGCGCGGCCGTCGCCGCAATGGCCAAAAGCGCGGCTAGGGGCAGCGGCAGACCCGCCGCATGGGCAAAAAAGGTGATCATGCCCCCCAGCATGACGAACTCGCCCTGGGCAAAGTTCACCACGTCGGATGCGTTGTAGATGATCGTGAAGCCAAGGGCGACCAGCGCATAGACCGCGCCGACCGTCACCCCCGAGAAGATGAATTGCAGAAGTTCCGACATGGGGCCTCCGGGCACAGAATGCGGGACTTGGTTTGTCTGGCTGCGCCGTTCGCGGCGTGGATCGGCCCCCGCATCCGGTGCGGGGGCCGAAGGGATCAGGTCACTCGACCAGCGTCCACTTGCCGCCCTTGATTTCCAGCATCCGGAAGGCCGACAGGTCCAGCCCGAGGTGATCTTCGGGGGTAAAGGTATAGATGCCCGTGGTGCCTGCCAGACCGGCCGTCGCCTCGATGGCATCGCGGATCGCCTGCGGCTCGGTGCTGCCCGCGCGCTTGATCGCGTCGGTCATGATCAGGAAGGCATCGTTGGCATAGCCGCCAAAGGTGCCGACCGGCGTGCCGGTTTTCGCCTCGAACGCGGCCTTATAGGCGGTGACGGGCGCCTTTTGCGCATCGCCATCGGCCAGAAGGTCGGCCACCAACAAGGCCGTGCCCGGCAGGCGCACGCCCTCGGCTGCCTCGGCCCCGGCCAGTTCGATAAACCCGTCCGATGCCACGCCATGCGACTGATACAGCGGCAGGCCGATGGCAAGTTGCTTGTAGTTGCGGGTCACGATCGACGGGCCCTGGCCGAAACCGGGGTTCAGCACCGCCTGCACGCCCGCGCCCTTGATCTTGGTCAGTTGCGCCGTCATGTCGGCGTCCTTCGGATCATAGGTTTCATCGGCCACGATCTCGATGCCGTAATCGCCGACCACCGATTTGCACTGCGCCTGCATCGAGGCGCCAAAGCCGTCGGTGCCGGAAATCATGCCGATCCTGGTGTAGCCCTGCTTCTGCATGTCCTCGAAGATCTTCTGGCAGGCCATGCGGTCGGTATGCGGGGTCTTGAAGGTGAAAGGCTTTACCGGGTCGATGATGTCGATGGCCCCGGCCAGAGAGATGAAGGGAATCTCGGCATCCTCGGCGACCGACAGGATCGACATGGTGGTGCCGGTGGTGGTGCCGCCGATGATGGCGACAACCTCGTCATCCTCGACCAGGCGGGTGGCGAAGGTACGGGCCTTGTTCGGGTCGCCACCATCGTCATACAGAACCAGTTCGACCTTTTCGCCGTTGATGCCGCCCGCAGCGTTCAGTTCCTCCACCAGCATCTCCAGCGTCTTTGCCTCGGGGTCGCCGAGGAAGGCCGCGGGGCCGGTCGCCGAAATGGATGCGCCGATCTTGATGTCGGCCATGGCGGCGCTTGCGCCAAGCGCCGCCAGAAGGCCGAGCGCGGTCGTCGTCAGAATCTTCGTCATTCGTTGTCTCCTCCCAGAGAACCTGCGTTGAAGTGGTGTCGGTCAGGCGGGGACCGGCCTGCGCCACATCACCCGGCGAAAGCGGGTGGCGACGAAGGCCGGGTCGGTCAGGCTGGCATTGCCGGCGGGGTTGGCGCCGGTGACGTGGAAATCGCTGAAGGCGGCCGACTGGTTGACGAAGATATTGCCGGTCAGGTTGACCGACAGGTTCACCCCGGCGGCGGCGAAGGCCGCGACGGCGCGGGCAATCCGCGCCTCGTCGGTATCGTAGAGCGCCGCGGTGATCGCGCCTTGCTGCGCGGCGAGGCGTGCGGCATCGACGATCCCCGCATCGGCATCGTTGCAGGAAAGGACAAAGGCGACCGGCCCGAAACACTCGATCCCGGCCTCGTCCGCCCCGGCCAGCAGAAGCAGCGGCGTGGCCGTCCGCCCTTCGCCCTCAGGGACCGAATCGCGCAGCACGCGGCCAAGTGCGCGGGCGCCTGCAACGCGCTCCAAGGTCGCCGGATTGGCGATGGCCCCCAGCACACCGGCCGCCCGGGCCGGATCGGCAAGCAATCCGTCGATGGCTGCGGCGATGCCTTCCGCGACCTCGCTCAGGCTCTTGCGGCCCTGATCGGTCTCGATCCCATCCACCGGAACATAGATGTTCTGCGGCGAAGTGCACATCTGCCCGGAATAGAGCGACAGCGAGAAGGCGAGGTTCGCGCACATGCCGGTGAAATCATCGGTCGCCGCGATCACCACGCTGTTCACGCCGGCCTCTTCGGTAAACAGTTGCGCCTGACGGGCATTGTCGCGCAACCAGTCGCCGAAAGCGGAGGATCCGGTATAATCGACGATCCGCACAGCCGGATCGGTGGCAAGCGTCTTGGCGATCTCGCCCCCCGGCGCATCGACGGCCAGCAGCACGGCATCCGCCGGCAGCCCGGTCTCGACCAGCACTTCGCGCAACACGCGCACCGTCAGGGCCAGCGGCAGGATCGCTGCGGGATGCGGCTTGATGATCACCGGATTGCCTGTGGCAAGGCTGGCAAAGATGCCGGGATAGCTGTTCCAAGTGGGGAAGGTGTTGCAGCCGATGGCCAGCGACAGGCCTGCGGGCACCAGCGTCCAGTGCTTCTCGATCACCAGTGCCGGGGCCTTGCCCTGCGGCTTTTCCCAGACCGCCTTGGCGGGAAAGCGCGTCATATCTTCCCACGCGACGGCCACCGCTTCCAGCGCGCGGTCCTGGGCATGGGGGCCGCCGGCCTGGAACGCCATGGCGAAGGGTTGCCCGGTCGTATGCATCACCGCCTGGGACATGACGAAGCTCAAGCGGTTCAGCCGCACCAGCGCCTCAAGACAGAGACCGACCCGCAGTTCGGGCGATGCTGCGGCTAGCGCCCCTGCCGCCGCCTGCGCCGCAGCGATCAGGCTCGCGGGCTCGGCGGCCGGATATCTGATGCCGAGCACCGGGCCGAAGGGTGAGACCTCTCCGCCGATCCGCGCCGATTCCGGATGCCCAGGCAGATCGAAGTCCGAATTCCGCTGCGCAGCGAAAACCTCGGCGGCGACGGCCTTCGCTCCCTCGCCATACAGCTTCTCGCTCGGAATCTCAGGGAAAGGCGTCCAGTATCCGCGGGCATGAATCGCGCGAATGGCATTGTGCAGCATCGGCCTGTGACGGTCGAACAGTCCTGGCATCGGTCCCTCCCCGCCGGGCTCCTCTCCCGGCCGCAAATATCATTGACCGGCCGGTCGGACTATGCAACAAGAATCTGCGAGGAGACCCAAAATTCCGGGGTAAGGGAGAGAGACTATGAGCCGTTCTGAGACGGTCCTGTCGGCGCTTGCCGATGGCGTTCTGACGCTTGCGCTGAACCGGCCCGACAAGTTGAATTCCTTCAACGAGGAGATGCACCTCGCCCTGCGCGAGGGATTCCAGCGCGCCCATGACGATGCCGCGGTGCGCGCGGTGATGTTGACCGGAACGGGGCGCGGATTCTGCGCGGGCCAAGACCTTGGCGACCGCGATCCGCGCAAGGGTGGGCCCGCCCCCGATCTGGGTCATACGCTGGAAACCTTCTACAATCCGACGCTGCGATTGCTTCGGAGCCTTGAAAAGCCCGTCATCTGCGCCGTGAACGGCGTCGCCGCCGGGGCCGGCGCGAATATCGCCTTCGCCTGCGACATCGTGCTGGCGGCGAAATCGGCCAAGTTCGTTCAAGCCTTCGCGAAGATCGGGCTGATCCCCGATGCCGGTGGAAGCTGGAGCCTGGCCCGCATCCTGGGCGAGCCCCGGGCCAAGGCGCTGGCCCTGACGGCCGAGCCGTTGTCGGCCGAGAAGGCCGCCGACTGGGGTTTGATCTGGAAGGCGGTCGACGATTCCGACCTGCTGGCCGAGGCAGGCGCTCTGGCCCGGTCGCTCGCCGCCGGGCCGACGATAGGCCTGGGCCTGACCAAGCGGCTGATCCAGGCCGCCGCGGTGAACACGCTCGACGAACAACTCGACCTGGAGCGCGACTGCCAGCAGATCGCCGGGCGCAGCGCCGATTATGCCGAAGGCGTCACCGCCTTCCTCGAAAAGCGCAAGGCGGAGTTCAAGGGCCAATGAACTTCACCATCCCCGACAAGCCTGTTTCCGCGATGACGCCGCAGGAGCTAGCCGAGGCCTCCGCCGCGGCGCTGTGGCAGGGCGATTCGACCAGCAAACGGCTGGGGTTCACCCTCGTCAGCGTCGCCCCGGGGCGGGCCAGGATGACGATGGAGGTCACGGCCGAGAAGTCGAATGGCCACGGCAATTGCCATGGCGGCTTCATCTTTGCACTGGCGGATTCGGCCTTTGCCTTTGCCTGCAACAGCTATAACCAGATCGTCGTCGGGCAGCATTGCTCGATCACCTATCTGATCCCGGCCCGGATGGGCGACGTGCTGACCGCAGAGGCGACCGAGACCTCGTACCGCGGCCGCTCGGGGCTCTACGACATCCGCATCACCAACCAGAAGGGCGAGCATGTGGCCGAATTTCGCGGCCATTCCCGAGCGGTGAACGGAACAAACCTGCCGGCCGAGGGCTGAATCCCCGGCCGGACATCATCAGACCGTTTCCAAGGGAGGAGAACCATGGAAGACCTGACACCCCGCAAGCAGGATCTAGACCCGATCGAAATCGCCTCGCGCGACGAGATCGAAGCGCTTCAGTTCCACCGCATGAAGCGGTCGCTGAAGCATGCCTTCGAGAATTCCTCCTTCTACCGCAAGCGCTTCATCGAGGCCGATGTCCACCCCGAGGAACTCAAGACCCTCAAGGACATCGCCAGGTTCCCCTTCACCGTGAAGCAGGATCTGCGCGATACTTACCCCTTCGGCATGTTCGCCGTGCCGCAGAACAAGCTTGCCCGCATCCACGGCTCATCCGGCACCACCGGCAAGCCGACGGTCGTCGGCTATACCGCCAACGACATAGATGTCTGGGGCAATCTGATCGCCCGGTCGATCCGCGCCGGCGGCGGGCGCGCGGGCGACATCCTGCACAACGCATATGGCTATGGGCTGTTCACCGGCGGTCTTGGCGCGCATTACGGTGCCGAAAAGCTCGGCTGCACCGTGGTGCCGATCTCGGGCGGGATGACCGAACGGCAGGTGACGCTGATCAACGACTTCAAGCCGCGGGTGATTATGGTCACCCCCAGCTACATGCTGTCGATCCTCGACGAATTCCGCCGCCAGGGTCTCGACCCGCGGCAATCCTCGCTGCAGGTCGGCATCTTCGGCGCCGAACCCTGGACAAACTCGATGCGCAAGGAAATCGAGGAGGCCTTCGACATGCATGCCGTCGACATCTACGGCCTGTCAGAGATCATGGGCCCCGGGGTCGCGATGGAATGCGTGGAAACCAAGGACGGGCTCCATTTCTGGGAAGACCATTTCTATCCGGAAATCATCGACCCCGTCACCGGCGAGCCGCTGCCCGACGGCGAGACAGGGGAACTCGTGATCACCACGCTGACCAAAGAAGGCCTGCCGATGGTGCGTTATCGCACCCGCGACCTTACGCGGCTGCTGCCGGGCACCGCCCGCTCGATGAGGCGGATCGAAAAGATCACCGGACGCAGCGACGACATGATCATCCTGCGCGGAGTCAACGTCTTCCCAACCCAGATCGAGGAACAGATCCTGAAGTGCAAGGGCCTCGCCCCACACTTTCAGATCGAGCTGAACCGGTCTGGGCGGATGGACAGTCTGACCGTCCATGTCGAATGCACGCCCGATCACACGGACGAGGCCGCTAGAGAGAAATCCGCTAAGGAACTGGCACATTTCATCAAATCGGTGGTCGGCGTCTCGACCCGGATCGAGGTGCGCGACCCCAATGGCGTTGTGCGGTCCGAGGGCAAGGCGAAACGCGTGGTTGACAATCGCCCCAAAGACTGACCGAACGTTCGGTGACAAGTCCCATTATTTGCGCTAGAGGGGCAGTGGATGCCCCCTTCTGGGAGGCTCGGAAAAGAAAGAACCCGATATGGCTCGGACGCGGGCACACGATTTCGAAGAAAAGCAGCGCGGTATTCTGAACAATGCCGCGGCCGTCTTTGCCGAGCACGGCATGGACAAGGCATCCATGTCGCTACTGGCGGCCCACGCCCAAGTGTCGAAGGCGCTGCTCTACCACTACTATCCAAGCAAGGATGCGCTGATCTTCGCGATTATCATCACGCATCTGGAGGAACTGGACGCTGCAATCGAATCGGTCGATGATCCCGCTTTGCCGCCTGAGCTCCGGCTGCGGCAGTTGGTTGGCGCAGTGCTCGAAAACTATCGGGATGCCGACAACCAGCACAAGGTGCAGTTAAACGCCTCTTCGGCACTTTCCGATGACCAGAAAGCCGAGATCCTTGCCGTCGAAAGGCGGATCGTTCGTCGCTTTTCGGCGGTGCTGGACAAGATCAATCCAAGCCTGAACAGCAAGGAGCGGCCGCTTTTGACACCCGTCACCATGTCGCTGTTCGGCATGATGAACTGGGTCTACATGTGGTTCAAGGACGGCGGACGGATCAGCCGCGAGGACTATGCCGATGTGGCGACGACCCTGATCCTGGAAGGGATCAAGGCCGTTCGCTGAATCTTGTGCGTTCCAGAATCAGCGGATCATAGTCGGGCGCACGCATCCGGCGGCGATCCGGCTCCGGTACGGCAAGTGGCACGGCGGGCCGCAGCTTGTCGCGCGCCTCCAGCGCCAGCCGCTGATAGACCCCGGTCCCCTGCCGTTTCCAGGCGATCTCGTCCTCTGACAGGCTGCGGATCACCCTGGCGGGCGATCCGACGGCCAGGCTGTTGGGTGGGATCGCCGCCCCGGCCTTGACAAAGGCCATGGCGGCAATGATGGCGTTTTCGCCCACGACCGCCCCGTCCATCACCACGGCATTCATGCCGACCATGGCATTGCGTCCGATGCGGCAGCCATGCAGCACTGCGCCGTGGCCGATATGCCCCGCCTCTTCGATCACCACTTCCAGATTGGGGAAAGAGTGAACGACGCAGGTTTCTTGCACATTCGACCCTGGCTCCAACACGATGCGCCCGAAATCGCCGCGCAACACTGCGCAGGGCCCAACGTAACAGGTAGCCCCGATGATCACATCCCCGATCACCACTGCCGCCGGATGCACGAAGGCTTGCGGATCGACCACGGGCACAATGCCGTCATACGCGTAGATCTGGTTCATTTGTCCTCTGCCGTGCCCTTGGCCTCGGCGGCCTCGTCCAGCCGTGCCGCGAATTCACGCCGCAAGGCCCGGCGCAACTCTGCCGCGCGATGGCGCTTGTGGTCCAGATCGCTTTCCAGCACCAGTTCTGGCACCTGAACCGGACGGCCTGTGTCATCCACGGCAACCATGGTGAAATAGCAGGAATTGGTGTGCCGCCGCGCCCCGCTGCGGATATTCTCGGCCTCCACCCGGATACCCACCTCCATTGAGGTCCGGCCGGCATGATTGACCGAAGCGTGGAACGTGACCAGTTCACCCACATGAACCGGCTCCTTGAAAGTCACCTGATCCACCGACAGCGTCACCGAATACTGCCCCGAATACCGCGAGGCGCAGGAAAATGCCACGCGGTCCAGAAGGTTGAGCAGGGCCCCGCCATGCACCTTGCCACTGAAATTCGCCATGTCGGGAGGGATCAGCACGGTCATTTCAAGGCGGCGCGCATCTGGCATGGGCAGATTCCTCCGGTTGGATCAGGCCGTTTGCGGCCAGACTTTCGCCACCATGGTCAGCACATCGTATTGCGCCACCACCGCGCCGTTCTGGTTGGTCACCTGGCAATCCCACCGCACCTCGCCATGATCGGCATTGGCGCGGGGATTGATTTCCTTGCAGGTCAGACGCACCTGCAGCGTGTCGCCGAAATAGACCGGCGCCAGGAAGCGCAGGTTGTCGACGCCGTAATTCGCCAGCACCGGGCCGGGGTTCGGCTCCACGAACAGGCCCGCCGCGAAAGAGGCAATCAGGTAGCCATGCGCGACCCGGTCGTCGAAGAACGGGTTCGCCTTGGCCGCCGCCTCGTCCATATGGGCATAGAAGGTGTCGCCGGTGAAATGGGCGAAATGCTCCACATCCTCCAGCGTGACCTCGCGGCGCGCGGTGACCAGCTGGTCGCCGATCCTGAGCTCGGCCAGCGACTTGCGGAAGGGATGCACCCCCTGCTGCACGTCCGCGCCCTCGATCCAGCGGCCGGTCACGGCGGACAAAAGCCGCGGCGCGCCCTGGACGGCGGTGCGCTGCATGTAATGCTTCACGCCGCGGATGCCGCCCATCTCCTCGCCGCCGCCGGCGCGGCCGGGGCCGCCATGGACCAGCCCGGCCAGCGGCGAGCCGTGGCCGGTGGAGGATTTCGCCGTCAGCCGGTTGCCGATCAGCACCCGGCCGTGGAAGGGGGCGACGCCCAGCACCACCTCCTCCGCCACGGCCTTGTCGTCGGTGAAGACCGACGAGACCAGCGAGCCCTTGCCCATCCGCGCCAGTTCCACCGCCTCGCCCAGATCATCATAGGGCAGCACGGTCGAGACCGGACCGAAAGCCTCCACCTCATGCACTGCCTCGGCAGCGAAGGGGCGGTCGGCATATAGCAGCACCGGGTTCAGGAACGCCCCCTGCCCCGCATCGCCCGAGGCGAGGCGCACCTCGTCGGGGTCGCCCGCCACGATCTCGGCCACCGCCTGCAGGTCGCGGATGCGGCTGCGCACCTCGTCGCGCTGGTCGAGGCTGGCGAGCGGACCCATCCGCGTGCCCTCCGCCTCGGGCAGGCCGAGCGCGGTCTTGCCCAGCCGGTCGCGCAGCGCCGCCACCAGCGCCTGCACCTGCCCGCGCGGCGCGATCACCCGGCGGATGGCGGTGCATTTCTGCCCGGCCTTCGAGGTCATCTCGCGCGCGACCTCTTTCACGAACAGGTCGAACTCCGGCGTGCCCGCCACCGCGTCGGGCCCGAGGATCGAGGCGTTCAGGCTGTCCGCTTCCATGGTGAAGCGCACGGAATTGGCCACCACCGCCGGATGCGCCTTCAGCTTGCGCCCGGTCCAGGCCGAGCCGGTGAAGGTGACGGCATCCTGCCCCGTCACATGGTCCAGCAGGTCGCCGACCGAGCCGCAGATCAGTTGCAGCGCGCCTTCGGGCAGGATGCCGGTCTCGACGATGCGGCGCACCACCAGCTCGGTCAGATAGGCGGTCTGGCTGGCCGGCTTCACCACGCAGGGCACCCCGGCCAGCAGCGTCGGCGCGATCTTTTCCAGCATCCCCCAGACCGGGAAATTGAAGGCGTTGATATGCACCGCCACCCCTTGCAGCGGCGACAGGATATGCTGCGCGGCGAAGCTGCCATCCTTCGACAGCCCCTCCACCTCGCCATCGGTGAGTACGCGGGTGTTGGGCAATTCGCGCCGGCCCTTGGAGGCGAAGGCCAGCATGGTGCCGATGCCCCCCTCGATATCCACCCAGCCATCGGGGCGCGTGGCGCCGGTGCGGAAGCTTTCGGTGTAGAATTCTTCCTTCCGTTCCATCAGCGCGAGGCCGAGGGCCTTGAGCATTCCGGCCCGGTCGTGGAAGGACAGGGCGCGCAGGCGCGGCCCCGCGACCTTGCGGCCATGGTCCAGCACGGCGGCGAAGTCGAGCCCGGTGGAATCGATGAAGGCCACGGGGTCGCCGGTTGCGGCATCCAGCAGCGCCGGGCCTTCCTTCTGCCCGCGCGTCCAGGCGCCGCAGACATAGCTTTCAAGACGGCGCGGGGGGCGGGCCGGGGCGTTCATGGGCGTTTCCTTCTTTTCGTTCACATTCGGGGGCGGGCGATGCGCCGCCCCCCGTATCAGAGGCCGAGCGCGGCCAGATGCGCATCGACCTGCGCGGTCCAGCGGGCCAGAAGCTGTTCGTTCGGCACATGGCGCAGGCCGAACCGGCGCTGCGTGTCATAGCGGGCGGAGCCCGCCACGCCGAAACCCGCCGCCACCCGGGGACGCCAATAGGCCAGTGACGCCCGCACCCCGGCGGGGTCGGTGGCGGCCAGACGCTCCAGCCCCTCCAGCCCCAGTTCGGCATGGCGCGCCTCGCGCGGGGCGATCTCGCGGAACATCTCGGCCAGCGGGCCATAGGACACCCGGGTCAGCTCGGTCATCTGCACGCCGGTCGCCAGCCCTTGCAGCACGTTCATCACCACCGCGTCGGCCCAGCCGGTGATCGGGTAGTGGAACACCGACAGCCGCATGTCGCCGCCGCTGCGCGCGGTGCCCAGATCGGCCTCGCGCTCCACCCGGGCTGCCCAGTCGTGCTGCGCTTGATAGCGGCCGGCATCGGTGCCGAAGCTTTCCATCACGCCCAGCACCCGCTCGGCATGGTCGGCCTTTTCCAGCGTGATCCGGCTGGCGGCGATGCGCTCCTTGATGCCGGGGGCGAAGTTGATCGACCCGGCGAACCCGGCCGAGGCCGCAAGCTCGCTGTCGACGAAAGAGGACATCAGCCGCATCAGCTCGCCGCGATAGCGGGCGGGGACGTTGCCGGGCGCGGTCAGCACGCCGCCCTGGGCCAGGTAGTCGTCGATGTTCATGGTGTCGGAAATGGCGTCAGACATGGCATCCTCATTCGTCATAGGTCACGACCACACGGTCCGACAGCGGCATCGCCTGGCAGGACAGCACATAGCCCGCCCGCACCTCGTAATCCTCCAGCGCGTGGTTGACGGCCATCTCGACCTCGCCCTCCAGCACCTTGCAGCGGCAGGTGGAACAGACCCCGGCCTTGCAGGAATAGGGGGCGTCCATCTGCGCGGCGATGGCGGCCTCGAGGATCGACTGGCCATTGCGCGGCATCTCGAAGGTGCGGGTGGCGCCGTCCAGCGTCACCGTGGCCTGCACGCCCGATCCGGGGGCGACGGCGACCTTCGACACCGCCTTGGCCTTGGCGCGGCCCGGCTGGCCGCTGGCGAACAGCTCGAACTTGATCTGGTCGTCGCGCAGCCCGTGCTCGCGCAGCGAGGCGGCGATGGCAAGCATCATCGGCTCCGGACCGCAGATGAAGGCGGTGTCGATGGCGCTGGCGTCGAGCCAATGCGCGAACAGGCCCTTCATCTTCTCGGCGTCGATCCGGCCGGTGAACAGGTCGATCTCCTGCCCTTCATGCTCCAGCACATGGATCACCGAGAACCGGCCGAGATGGAGGTTCTTCAGATCCTCCAGCTCCTCGCGGAACATGATCGTGTTGATCTGGCGGTTGGAATAGACCAGGGTGAAGCGCGATTTCGGCTCGGCCTCCAGCACGGTCTTGATGATCGAGAGCAAGGGCGTGATGCCCGACCCACCGGCGAAGCCCAGATATTGCCGGGCGGCCTCCGGCTCGATGGGGGTGAAGAACTTGCCCATCGGCGGCATGGCATAGATCTCGTCGCCGGGCGACAGGTTCTCGTTGGCCCAGGTGCTGAAGGCGCCGCCATCGACGCGCTTGATGCCGACGCGCAGCGCGCCCTCGCCGCGCCCGGCGCAGATCGAATAGCTGCGCCGCAACTCCTCGCCGTCGAAATCGCGGCGGAAGGTCAGGTACTGGCCTTGGGTGAAGTCGAACAGCGCCTTGTCCTCGTCGCGCGGGGCAAGGGTGACGACCACCGCGTCGCGGGTCTCGCGGCGCACATCGGTGACTTTCAGGGGGTGGAAGCGTGCCATTCGGGTTCACTCCGGGAAACAGGTCGGGCGCATCCTCAGATGCATTTGAAATAGTCGAAGGGTTCCAGACAGTCCTTGCAGCGGTAGCTGGCCTTGCAGGGGGTCGAGCCGAACTGGCTGATCCGTTCCGTATGGGCCGACCCGCAGCGCGGGCAGGCGATGGTCAGGTTCGAGATGCCGGCCAGGCGCGAGATCCGCCCCGCCAGCCGCCCGTCCGCCGCCGTGCCGTCGATGGGCGGCGCGATGCCATAGGTGCGCAGCTTCTCGCGCCCCGCCTCGGTCAGCCAGTCGGTCGTCCAGGGCGGCGAAAGCTGGCGTTGCAGCCGCACCTTCTCCACCCCCCGGTCATGCAGGGCCGTCTCGATGTCGAGGTTGATGATGCCGGTCGCGGGGCAGCCCGAATAGGTGGGTGTCACCGTCACGACCAGCGTGTCATCCTGCCATGCAACATCGCGGATGATCCCCAGATCGGTCAGGGAGATCACCGGGATCTCGGGGTCCGGCACCTCGGACAACCAGCGCCAGACCTGATCCAGGTCGGGATGGACCGCGCGCTCCATGGCGTTACCAGACAGCGCCGGGATAGGCGCGTTGCAGGAACTGCATCTCGGCCAGGATATAGCCAAGGTATTCGGAATGAACACCTTTCCTGCCGCCCTTTTGCTGATAGACCTCGCCCGGATGGGTCAGCGTCGCCTCGGCCAGGATGGCGGCCACGGTGCGGTCCCAGTCGGGCTTCAGGCTGCTGGGCAGGGGCGCGATCCCGGCCTCGGCCATCGCTTGGTCGGTGGCGTCGTCGAGGAACAGCTCGCCCGTATAGCCGAACAGCCCGTCCAGCGCCTTCTGCATCCGGGCGCGGCTCTCCTCCGTCCCGTCGCCGAGGCGGATCACCAGATCGGCGGAGCGTTCGAGGTGATAGGCCACCTCCTTCTCCGCCTTGGCCGCGATCTCGGCCACGCGCGGGTCGGATGAGGTCTTCAGCTCCCGCATCAGCTCCATGTGATAGGCGTCGAACAGGAACTGCCGCATCAGCGTCTGGCCGAAATCGCCGTTCGGGCGTTCCACCAGAAGCGCGTTGCGGAAGGTGCCGGCATCGCGCAGATAGGCGATGTTGTCCGCCGTCCGGCCCTTGCCCTCCACCTCGCCGGCGAGGCCCAGCCACAGCTGGCACTGGCCGATCAGGTCGAGCGCCTGGTTCGCGAGCGCGATATCTTCCTCCAGCACCGGCGAATGGCCGCACCATTCGGAAACCCGGTGGCCGAGGATCAGCGCATTGTCGCCCAGCCGCAGCAGGAATTCGAAGAACGCCGCCTGTCCGGCATCGGGGGCATGGGCGCCCGCGCCGAGGGCCATCGCGTCGCGGGCCAGCGCGCCAAGGTTCGGCGTGGTCATGTCGGGAAGCGACGGCATCACATATGCCCTATTTCTTCGGGGATGTCGAAAAAGGTCGGATGGCGATAGACCTTGCTGTTCGACGGCTCGAACAGCGGGCCCTTGTCGCTGGGCGACGAGGCGGTGATGCTGTTGGACGGCACCACCCAGATCGAGACGCCCTCGCTGCGGCGCGTATAGACGTCGCGCGCGTTGCGGATCGCCATCTCGGCATCGGGCGCGTGCAGCGACCCGACATGGCG
>JAYSCF010000017.1:0-16048 GCA_041915005.1 Novosphingobium sp. | reverse complement strand
GCAGCAGAACGCTGGCCGGCAGCATCGCGACCACCCCGGCCTGCCGCAGCAGGTCGAACCCCGCCATCGCCCCAAGCAACCACAGCAGCAATGCCCCGCCCAGCCCGACAAGGCCGGGCCACCAGGGCCGGGGATCAAGCTCCAGCAATTGGGGCGCGCGTTGCCAGACCAGCCAGGCAATGATGACCGGCACCAGCAAGGCGTGATTGTAGGTTGATGAATTCCACCACTGCCCCGCGATGGCTGCCCAATCCCCGGCAAAACACAATCCCAGCGCCAGCCACGCCGCGCCAAGGCGCACCAGCCCCGCCCGCCACTGCGGCGGGATCGCCAGCACCGGGTTTGAATCTGCAGCCAGAGTGGCGTCAGGCGACAAGGCGGGCCGCCTTGCCTGACATGCCGAGCATTCCTGCCAGTGGGGCCAGCGTTGCAGGCCAGGACAGGCTATCCACGACATAGCTGCGCGCGGCCTGGCCCATGGTCTGCGTGCGCGCAGGATCGGCCAGCAGATCGCAGCAGTGGTCGATCAATGCGGCGTCGGTATCGCCCGACAGGCAATGCCGCCCTTCCACCCCGCCAATCCCGGTTGCCGCGGCGCGGGTCATCACGACCGGCAAGGCCATGGCCATGGCTTCCAGCACCTTGTTCTGCACTCCGCGCGCGATCTCCAGCGGCACCAGCGCCAGATCGGCTCCGGCCAGCCAGCAGCGCATGTCCGCCACTCCGCCCCAGACGAAGGCGCCGTCGCGGCCATGGCGGCTCAGCAAATCGGCCGGCGGATTGCGCCCCACGATGTGCAGCGTTGTCCCGGGATGGCGCCGGCGGATGGCGGGCAGCAGGTGGTCCACCGCGCGCCGCGCCGCGGCAATATTGGGCGGGTAGTCCATCTGCCCGGCAAAAATCAGGCGCGGTCCGGTGCAGGCCAACAGCGCCGGATCGGGCTGTACCAGACCCGGCGCGATCAGGGCGGCATCGATCCCGTTGCGCAGGGCCTGCACATCGCAGAACGGGGCGACGGCAGCGGGCAGGCGCGCCCGGAACAGATCTGCCTCTTCCTCTGAAACCAGCAGCGTAACGTCGGATCGAGCCGCGATCCGCGCCTCCTCTGCCCGCAATAGGCGGCCCTCGCGCGCGTTTATCCAGCGCATCGGCCAGGCACCGCTGGCGGCATAGGCTTCGAATTTGGCGGAATCGACATCAACGCAATCGAAGATCACGCGCCCGTCAAAATCGGCCGGGACATATTGCCCCATCTGCCCGGAAAATACGACAATCGCGCCGATCGGACGGCTGCGCAGCACTTGCTTTACATAGTCGCTGATCGCCGGGCTCGCAAAGGCCGTGCGGCTGATCGGCGCGCGCCTGAGCAAGGCTTCCACCCCGGCAACTGCGAGCGGCTTGCTGCGCTTGACCAGGCAATGGCTGGCGGCCAGTTCGGCCAGCGCCAGTTCCTCGGCCATGTCGGCAGGATCATCGGCAAAACAGGCAACGTGCACCGGTGCCAGGGCCGCGATCTGACGCAGCAAGTGGTGCGAGCGGATCTTGTCGCCCCGGTTGGGCGGGAACGGCACGCGGTGCGCCAGAAACAGAACCTCATCCATCAGCCAAGGCCCCGCGCGATCAACGGACCCAGCGCATTGGCCAGCGGCAGCGGCAACCGCTTCCACAGCGCAATCCGCGCCGCATGCTTTTGGCTGGTGGGATCGGCATCGCGCGGCGCGGCGCCCACAGCGGTCCAACTGGCATAACCCAGCGGTTCGGGCTCGAACCCCCAGTTGCGCTTGAAGGCATAAGGGCCGCTGCCGGTCTTGGAGCGGCCGAAATCGAACTGGGTGCAGCCACGCCGCCGGGCATGGAGCATCAATTCGTAATACATCCGGTCGTTGGCGCGCAGTTGCCGCGCGGCGAACAGGCCTCCGCCCCAATAGGGCATCACCGTGCCGCGGTGGTAAAGCGAAAGCACGCTGGCTACGGCGCGCCCCCGATGGCGAACGGTCAGAATGTCGGCATCCTCGCCGAAGCTGTCCAGCACTTCGGCAAACAGCTGGCGCGGGAAGACCGGGGTACCAAGGTTGCGCACGCTTTCGGCATAGACGGCATAGTGCGCGGCGCGGTCGGCATCGCCCGCCCCGATCGCAATTGTCAGATCTTCGCCCAGCCCCTTGCGGACCTCGGCGCGCTGTTTGCGGGGTATCCAGCTGAGCTGGGCTTCGTCATCGGCGGCGAGCGGCGCGGTGAAACCGCAGTGGCTATCGTGGCGAACGCGCCAGCCTGGCCGGTCTTCGGGCATCGGCCCGCCGCGCAGTTCGGCGCTGGGGATCGCATGCCGCCCGGCAAATTCCTCCACCGCGCCGAGCAAGGCGCGGGCATCGGCCGGGCTGTCCGCCAGAACGCCGCCGCCAACCCCAAAGCCGCTTGATACCAGCACCCGCCCAAACAGCGCCGAGTTCACGTCGAGCAGCGGCACCAATCCGGCGATCTCACCATGGCGCTCGGCCAGCAAAGCCGCAGCCCGGTTGCCCGTGCCGCGCGCCGTGGCCAGCAGCCAGGCCGGGCGGTGAAACGGCGTGCCCTCGGCATGGGCGGCAACATAACGCTCGATCCGCAAGCATTCGTGGGCATCGCCCAGATCGGCTTGGCGCAGCTGCACGCCAAGCGCCGGGAACGGTGCGTTCATGCCGCCATCTCCACCGCCAGTTCGGCCTCGCGGTGAGCCAGCAGGTCCATCCGCCCCCAGTCAAAATCGCCCAGCAACTGGCGCAGCTTGTCCGCCATCACATCAAGGTTGGTATAGTGCCGCAACCGCGAACGCAGCGGGGCGCGGGCCACGCGGGGCTGCGCGGGATCGATTTCCCACGGGTGGAAATAGAACACCGCCGGCCGTCCATCGTGCTGGTTGACCTGCCGGATCGCCCAGCGCGAAAAACCATAGGGGAGCACGCGGAAGAACCCGCCCCCGCCGGCCGCCAGGCGCCGCCCGGCGAAGTGCGCCGTCGTCACCGGAATTTCGACCAACGGTGACCACGGCAGCGGCCGGAAGGCAAAGCGCGGGGCTTCGCGCCAACCGTAGTGATCGTGAAGGATCGGCGCGACGCTGGAAGAATAGGCAAAGCCCTGCTCGGCCAGTTCCATATAGGCCCAGGGCGTGCGCTGATCGATCGAGAAGCTGGGCGCGCGGTATCCGGTGATCGGCACCCCGGCCGCATCTTCAAGCGCCTTGCGGCTGCGCGCCAGATCCTCGCCAAAGGCGGCCCGGTCCATCCGGAACACCCGGGCATGGTCCCAGCCATGGCTGGCCAGTTCGTGTCCGGCGTCCACGATCCGGCGCATCAGCGAGCCATGCCGCTGTGCCACCCAGCCCAGGGTAAAGAAGGTGGCGTGCACCCCGGCCTCGGCAAACATGTCGAGGATCAGCGCACAGTTGCGTTCGACCCGGTCCGCCAGCGTATCCCAGCTGCCCCGTTCGATCACGCCTTCAAACGCGCCGACCTGGAACCAGTCCTCGACATCGACCGACAGGCCGTTGACCACCGTCATCAGGGAACCTCGCGGATCGATCAAGCGGCGACGCGCTGGGCGTCGTCAGCTTCGATCCATTCGATCAACATGGTCAGGGTCTGCCGGATCGTGCGTTCCTGTTCGAGCATCTTGCTTTCCAGGTTGGCAAACTTTGCCTCGAGCGTGGCCATCCCCTGATCGTGGAGCTGTTGCAGATCGGGCGCATTTTCACGCTCGTTGGCCAGTTCGATCACGGCCTGTTGCAGTTCGGCAATCTGGGCATCGCGTTCGGCCAGCAAGGCGGTCAGGCGTTCCACGGCGACCAGTTCGGCGGCCGGCGCCGGATCGGCAATCGGCGCTGCGACCGGCTGCACAGCGGCAGGCACCGCTTCACGCACGGGGCGGTTCAGTTGCAGCGTGCCGTCCAGTTCAAGCTCTTCGAGCACCTGTGCCAGCATGGCCCCGTCGATCCGGGTGCGCTGTTCCACTGCGCCCAGCAGCATCAGGCGGTTGCAGATCTGGTTGATCCGGCGCGGCACCCCGCCCGAAACCTCGTAAAGCTCAGTAAACACGCGCTGATCGAACTGCGGATTGCCGTTCCAGCCCACGCATTGGAGGCGGTGCTCGATATAGGGCTGAACCTCTCCCGGCTCCATCGCTTCAAGATGATGGGCCGCGATCACCCGCTGGCGCAATTGCTCAAGCTGCGGGTGTTCCTGGATCGTATCGCGAAATTCCGGCTGACCAAGCAGCAGGGTCTGGAGCAGCGGGTGCGAACCCAGCTGGAAGTTGGACAGCATCCGCAGCTCTTCCAGTGCGTCGATGCCCAGGTTCTGGCTTTCATCGACCACCAGCAGGCAGCGCCGCCCGGCGCGGGCTTCATCGTGGAGGAAAGCCTCGATCGCGCCCAGCGCGCTGGCCTTGTCGTGCCCTTCGACGATCAGACCAAAGGCCTGGGCAACGACATGGACCAGTTCCTCGCCATCCAGCTTGCTGGTGACGATCTGTGCAGCGGTGAGGCGCGCAGGATCGATCGTGGCCATCAGGTGCGCAACCAGGGTCGATTTGCCCGCCCCGACCTCGCCGGTGATGACCACAAAGCCTTCGCCCTGGGCCAAGCCATAGGACAGGTAGGACAGCGCCTTGCGGTGGGTCAGGCTTTCAAAATAAAAGGTCGGATCGGGGGTCAGCTGGAACGGCCGTCCGGTGAGCCCGTAGAAATCGTTGAACATCGTCAGGTTACTCCATCAGGCTCAGAACGAGTAGCGCACGCCGACCATCGCCTGCGCGGACCAGATATCCTCGAGCAATTCGCGCTCGACGTTCTGCGTGCCGACCGCCGCGGTTGCGGTCAGGTGATTGGTGATCGAGCGGTAATAGGCAGCGGTTGCGCCGATCGCGACGACATCGCCAGACAAGGCATCTCCGCTTTGGTACCAGTTGGCCCACAGGTTGGTGCCGAAGCTCGAACTGCGATCGATCCGCCCGTTGAGATAGGCCGAGACCCAGTAATTCTGGTCGATCACGCCATTGGCTGCGGCCAGTACCGTTCCCGGTGCCGCCACGAACTTGCGGCGGTCATAGCCGGCCCCAACGCCGTATTGCAGGCGGCTGCCCGAAACCCCCAGCGTTGCCATGATCCCGCGCGAACGGAACACCGACGAACGCACCGAACCCAGCGCACCGGCAAGGCAGGTGCCCTGCCCCGCGCCGACATTGCCCTGCCCCGCCACGCAGCTGCCGATATCGCCCGAAAGCGGATTGCGCAGTGCCTCGAACTCGGTCGGCAGGGCGGCCAGCGCGTTGTTCAGCATACCGCCAAAACCGGTGTAATTGTCATAGGCCGAAACGTTGAAGGTGGTCCGGTCATCGGGCGCATAGGCAAAGCTGCCGTAATAGCTGGTCGAACCATAGCGCCGCCCGACATGCGCCTCGAGCGCAGTGCGCCGGCTCGGCCGCCACAGCACGCCTGCATCCCAGATCAGGCCATCGCTGTGGAAGGCAATCTGGCGGGGGGCGGACTGGTCGGTGACATAGCGGCCGCCCGAACCGATCACCGGCAAGCCGGTAACGGCATCACGCACCGCATCGCGGCTCGAAATCGTGACGTCTTCGTAACCCACCCCGCCAACCAGCGCGAGATCGCCGGTCAGCGGCACGGTCAGATCGGCTCGCGCGTGCTTGTCATCAACCCGCTGATCGAGATTGGAGACATCCTCGCGCAGCCAGCCCGCACCTACGCCAACACCAACCGGCAGCACCGTGCCCGCACGGGTGCCGGCATGGACTTCGGCATTGTGGGTCACCGAGTGGTCGAACACGTCAAGCGCGGCCTGCCCCGGGGCAATCACCAGCGCGTGCGGCACTTCGACGCGGGTATAGCCGAGCCGGTAATGGGCGTTGATATCAACATCACCGGCCTGGGTGGTCAGCGACGGCCCGGCATAGAGCGAATAGACCTGGCTGCTCGCATCGCCGAGGTCGATCCCGCTAACAGTCGAACCGGTGTTTTCGACGCTCATGCGCGAGGCCATGGCCCCGGCTTCAAGCGACAGGGCATGGGGCACGACCATAGTCGAAACCCGCGCAACGCCGCTCACCACATCGCTATCGGCAGCCTTGCTGCCCCAGCCAAACCGGCGCTCATAACGCAGCGAGAGCGAGCCTTGGGTGTTGCGCCCGGTCAGGCTGGCATCGATCCCGGCAGCCAGCGTCGAATAGGTCAGCACCTCGCTGCCCGGCGAAAGCTCGGCCGTGGCAACCTGCTGCGCCTCGATATAGGGCGTGATCTTGATCCGGCCCCTGTGGACGGCCAGCTTGGGGCCATCGGCCAAGACATCATCGCCGCTGTCGGCGGCAAGATCATCATAGGACAGTTCCTGGGCCTGGGCGGACTGCGAAGCCGCCACGGCCAGGGCGAAAGCAAGCGCGGAAAGCCGCGTGAAGTGGCGCGACGACATGGTCATCCCCCATATCCATAGTAGGAGCCAAAGCGGCGGCCGCTCGGGCTGAATTGTACGGCGTTGAGCAACAGCTGGATGTTCGGGCAGCCCGACAGCAGCGAAACCGCATCTTCGAGCGCACCCTGCCCAGTGCGATCCGCCCGGGCGACCAGCACCACCTGCCCGACATATTTGGCCAGTTCCGCCGCCGGCGAAGCGGCCAGCGCGGGCGGACTGTCAAAAATCACGAAGCGGTTGGGCGCACCCTGGGTGAGCCGATCGAGCACTGCGCGGGTGCGCGTGCTGGAGAGGTATTCGCTGTCCGAATTGGTGGCATTGCCCGCGGGCAGCACCCACAGGCCCGAAATGTCGGTGCCGATCACGCAGTCAGCCACGTCGATCGCCGGATCTGCCAGCGCGTCCATCAACCCCGGACCGCCCGGCAGCCCAAGCATCGACAGCACCGAAGGCTTGGCGAAATCGGCATCGACCAGCAGCACTTCGCTTTCCTTTTCGGCGGCAATCGCCAGCGCGAGATTGACCGAGGTGAAGCTCTTGCCCTCGCCGGGATGGGGTGAGCAGACCAGCACGCGCTGTGCCGGCGCGCCCATGCCTTGCTGGGCAAGCTGCGCCGCGTTCAGCAGCAGTTGCCGCTTGATGATCCGCACCTCTTCCAGCAGCGCGGTAACGCTGCCTTCGGGCACGATCAGGCCCTGTTCTCGCAGGTGCTGGCGGTTGACCGGATGGCGCTCGCCAGTGAAGACCAGCGGCGCAATCGCCGGCACGGCCGGAGCGGGGACGACCGCAGGGGCTGCGGAAACCGCCGGCTCAATCACTTCGCCAACCACGACCTCGGGCGCTGCCTCGGCCGGCACCGGGCTGGCGGCGGCTTCGGCCTTGCGATAGCGGCGATGCGCCCGCGCCGGGGGAACCAGCTCCTCCGGGATCGGGGCAGGCGAAAGCTGGATCAGGTCGTAATTGCGCACCACCCGTTCGATCAGGGTCGCGGGGCGGTCCTCTTCGCTGTCAGCGGGCGGCACGGGGATTTTGCTGTGCTCAGTCATCGTGCTTCCCTCAGGCCACCATGCCGCGCTGGACGAATTCGACCACCAGCAGGAGGACGAACACACCGGCAAGACCACCGGAGGCGGCGTAGAAATATTTGCGGCGGCGGGCGCGCAGCTGGCGCCCGGCATCGGTCACCGCCTGGGTGATCGCGCCCAGCACCGGCAGCCCCATCGCCCGTTCAAGCTTGGCCGTGGTGGTGAAGGTCGACCGCAGCTGGCCCATGGCAAAGGCTGCGGCCACACCGGCCCCGATCCCCAGCGCCAGCACCCCGAACAGCAGCAGCGGCCGATTGGGCGCCACGGGCGAACGCGGTGTGGTCGGCGGATCGATCACGTCGAACTTGACCGCATTGTGCTCGGTTTCAACCTGGCCGCGCAGCCGCAGCTCCTCGCGGTTCTGGAGGAGCTTGTCGTATTGCTCCTTGAGCACGTCATAATCGCGGTTGATCCGCTGGTATTCGGCGGCCAGCTGCGGATTGGAGATCTGCATTCCGGTGATCCGGCTGAGATCGCCCTGCACCGCGCCGCGCCGCGCCATCAGCGATTGCACGTTGGCCTGCCGTTCGGCCTTGATCGAGGTGAGCGAGGACCACGCCGGATTGGGCACGCCCCCGCCTGCCCCTTCGGACTGGGCGGCGGGCCGCAGCGCCGCCACCTGGTTGCGTGCGGCGATCACATCAGGATGGTTCTCGGTCAGCCCCCGCGCGCGCATCGCGGCAAGATCGGACTGGGCCTGGGCCAGCGCCGCGCGCGGGCCGCCGCTCGGGCCAGAGCCGGCCAGCGTCTGCGGGGTGCCGGCCAGCTGGCCGTTGATCGCGGCCAGCGCGCTTTGCGCGGCGGCCAGATCGGCATCGATCGTGCGCAGTTCATTGCGCAGCGTTTCAAGCCGCTGAAGCGAGGTTACCCCGCCCTGCACCATGTCAGGGTTCTGCGCCTCAAAGGCCAGACGCTTTTGTTCGGCGGCTTCGAGTTCCTTTTGCCGCTGGGCCAGCTGCTGATCCATGAACTGGAGCGACTGCGACATTTCGCCGCGGTTGCCAGCCAGATTCTCCTCGCGAAAGATGTCGATCAGCTTGACCACGATGTCCTGGGCGATCTTGGCATTCTTGGGATCGGAATTGCCGCCATCACCATAGCTTGCGGTGATCTCGAACAGATTGTCCTGCGCGGCTTCGATCTTGATCCGCTTGGCCAGCGACAGCACGGCGGCTTCCATCTGCTTGGGGCTGGTCACGCCTTCGCCGATCGGTGTGCGGCGGATCACCTTTTCAAGGTTGACCGCACTGGTCAGCGTCTGGCGAACCCGGTCGATGTCGTGCTTGCGATCACCGGTACCGATCCCGATCTGGTCGGACAGCACGTCATCCAGCTGGACATAGATCCGCGCCTTGGATTCATAGCTGTTGGGTACCATTGCCACGGCCAGCCAGCCCAGCAGGCACAGCGCCCAGGCCACGCCCAGCGCCAGCCAGCGGCGGTGCCAGACCGAATGGAGCGCGGCCTGCAGTTCGTCGTAGATGCCGTTCATCGCTGCCCCCGGCCCGGCTCAGAACGAGCTTTCGGGGATGATGATCACATCGCCCGGCATCAGCATCACGTTGGCCTTGCTGGCGCCCTTCTTGAGCAGATCGCCCAGGCGCAGCGAATATTCCTTCTGGCGGCCCGATTCCTTGTCGAACCGGACCAGCTTGGCGCGGTTGCCCGCGGCATATTCGGACAGACCGCCCACCGCGATCATCGCATCGAGCAAGGTCATGTTGGCACGGTAGGGAATCGAGGCCGGCTTTTCCGTCGCCCCGACAACCCGGACCTGCTGGCTGTAGGTGCCAGCGAACTTGTTGACGATCACCGAGACCAGCGGATCCTGGATATACTGCGAAAGCTGCAGCTTGATGTCTTCGGCCAGCATCGACGGCGTCTTGCCCACCGCCGGCATGTCGGTGATCAGCGGGGTGGTGATGCGCCCGTCGGGCCGCACCTGCACTTTCGCGCCCAGTTCGGGATTGCGCCAGACGAAGATCGTCAGCTCATCAAGCGGGCCAACCACATATTCCTCGCCGGGGCCTTCCTGCATGGCAACAAAGCTGGCTGGCGGCAGTTGGGGGCCATTCGCCCCGCCCGCACAGCCCGTCAGCGCAATGCTCAGCGCGGCGGTGCCTGCCAGCAGGCGGGAAAAGCGGTTGATCGGCATCGGGGCATATCCTTTACGAGCGCCGCGCCGCCACTTGGGCATGCCCTTCCCGCACGAAGGCCCGGCTATTGGCCTGAGCTATCGGGAAAAAGGGTGAATATTGTGTTAGCCTTGATGCCGAATTCACACGGCAGTCCCATCGCGGGACAGGTCCAGGTTAAGATCTAGACGAGCATCTCGCGCGCCGGACCCTGGCCCAGAAACAACGCCGGACTGGCCGTTGCGCCATAGGCACCGGCGGCAAAAACGGCCACCAGATCGCCCACCTCGGCCCGGGGGAACCCGCCCTTTTCCGCCAGCCGGTCAAGCGGCGTGCACAGGCAGCCGACCACGCTGGCCTCTTCGGTGACCTCGGCCCCAAAGTGCGAGGCGATCGCCACCGGATAGTTGCGCCGCACCACGGTGCCAAAGTTGCCCGATGCGGCAAGCTGGTGATGCAGGCCGCCATCGACGATCAGGAAGGTTTCGCCGTGGCTGATCTTGCGGTCGACGATCCGGGTCAGGTAGACCCCGGCCTCGCCCACCAGATAACGGCCAAGTTCGATGCAGAACGCGGTATCGCGCAGCACCGCTGGCAGCGCGGCGAACCGGGTTTCCAGCGCCGCGCCAACCGCTTCGAGATCAAGCGCAGCATCCCCGGGGAAATAGGGAATGCCAAAGCCCCCGCCCAGATTGCAGCGCGGCGGCGGCGCCCCGATATCCTCGGCCAGCCTGGCCGCCAGGTCCAGCGTCTGCGCCTGGGTTTCGGCAATAGCTGCGGCGTCGAGCGCCTGGCTGCCAGCAAAGATGTGAAAGCCCTGCCAGCGCGCGCCCGCGGCGATCAACTGCCGAGCCAGCGCGGGAACCCGCTGGGCATCGACGCCAAAGGGCTTGGCCCCGCCACCCATCTTCATCCCCGAACCCTTGAGATCGAAATCAGGGTTGACCCGGATGGCAATGCGCGGGGCGATGCCCAGGCGTTCACCGATGGCCAGGGCGCGGGCGGCCTCGCCCTCGGATTCGCAATTGAGCGTCACGCCCTGCGAAATCGCCGCGTCCAGTTCGCCGTCGCGCTTGCCGGGGCCGGCAAAGCTGACATTGGCAGGATCGATCCCTGCTGCGCGCACCAGCGCCAATTCCCCGCCCGAGGCGATGTCGAAGCCATCGACCAGCCCATCCATCAGCCCCAGCAAGGGGCCAAAAGGATTGGCCTTGACCGCATAGTGCAGCCCAAGGCGCTGGGGCATTGCCGCCCGCAGCCGCGCGACGCGCTGGCGGATCAGGTCTGCGCTATAGACGAACAGCGGAGTGCCCCCCGCCTCCGTCACAAGATCGCTGGCACGGCGCCCGGCAATCGCCAGTTCGCCAGCGATCGCGCCATAGCCAGCCGGGATCGTACCCAGCGGCTTCATGCGGCAAGCTCGGCATAGAGGCCCGCGCGGTCGATTTTTCCGTTGGGCGAAATGGGCATGGCCTGGCGCCAGTGAATAACCTTGGGCTGCATGAAATTCGGCAGTTCCTGCAAGAGAATACGGGGCAAATCTTCCATGGCGGATGGACTGTCCGGCGCGGCCCGCGCGATCAGGTGAACGGCGTGTCCAAGGCGCGCATCGGGAATGCCCAGCGCCACGGCTTCAGCCACCAGCCCCGTTGCCAGCACGGCATCCTCGATCTCTTGCGGGCTGATGCGGTTGCCCGCACTCTTGATCATCGCATCGCGGCGCCCGGCAAAATAGAGCAGCCCATCGCCATCGCGCCGCACCCGGTCACCCGACCAGACCGCAATGCCGCCATAGCGCGACGCAGCAGGTGCCGGGCGAAATCGCTCAGCGGTGCGCACAGCGTCGTGCCAATACCCTTGCGCCACCAGCGGACCGCAGTGCACCAGTTCACCCTCTTCCCCATCATCGGTCACTTGGCCGTCATCCCCGATCACGAGGATTTCAGCGTGCGGGATCGCCATGCCCATTGAAGTGGGATGGCTGTCGATCAAGGCCGGATCGAGGAAGGTCGAACGGAAAGCTTCGGTCAGCCCATACATCGCGAACAGCTGTGCTGCAGGAAACAGCCCCCGCAGCCGCGCGACGAGATCCACCGTCAGCGCTCCGCCCGAATTGGTCAGGCGGCGCAGACTGCCCGCCGCATCGGCTGGCCAATCGAGTTCGGTCAATTGCACCCACAGCGGCGGCACGGCGGCCAGGGTGGTGATCCCATGCCGCGCCACCGCCTTCACCACATCGCGCGCAGTGAGGTAATCGAGCGGCACCGCACAGCCGCCCACGTACCAGTGCGAAAGAAGCTGATTTTGCCCATAGTCGAACGACAGCGGCAGAACGGCCAGCGCGCGATCATCCGGGCCAAGGCCAAGGTAGCTCGCCACACTCTGCGCTCCCAGCCACATGTTCGCGTGGCTTAGCATCACGCCTTTGGGCTTGCCGGTGGAGCCACTGGTATAAAGGATCGCCGCAAGATCGGCCGGATCGGCCTGCGATGGACCGAGTGGCTGCGCCTGCGCGGCTCCGGCCAACACGTCAGGCTCTGCGACAGTGCGACACGCCGCTGGCACCTCACCGTCCTGCAAGCTAGCCAGCCGGGCCGAAGTGCCCAGCAGCAGCACCGCGCCGCTATCTGCCAGGATATGGGCAACTTGCGCGTGCTTGAGCAGGGGATTGATCGGGACGTGAACCAATCCGGCGCGCGCGGCGGCGAGCGGCAGCAGGCATGTCAGATCGCCCTTTGCAGCCCAGCTTGCGACCCGCGCGCCCGGCTCGCACCCTTGTTCCAGCAACCAGCCCGCAAGCCGGCCGATACGATCCCTTAAGTCCTTGTAGCTAAGAGTGCCCTCGCGCAGCACGAGCGCAGGCGCATCGTCCGCCCCGGCCAGGGCCAGGTGGTCGAGCGGCCGGATCGCGATGTCGGGCTCTGCGCGCAAGGGCTGAAACTACTCCGTCAGGGGAATCTGGGCGTTTGATTACCGTCGCATATCACGTCGGAGTTAAGGAAGTGCAAGATGACGCGGCATTTGCTGCGCTGTTTGCCGCGCCGGAAAGCCAGTCGCCGTTTGAGCGGGCGGAATGGTTTGCCCTGCTTGAACGCCATTGCCACCTCCCCGCGATGATGGCCCGGGCCAGCGATGGCACGAATTCCGCCGGGCTTGCGCTGACGGGCACAGGGCATCTCCACTCTTTGGCCAACTGGTATTCCTTCACCGCGCGGCCGCAGGTCAGTCCCGGAGCGGATGCCCCGGCCCTGCTTGCCGCCCTGGCTGCTGATCTTCGCCGTCATAGCTGGCGCGTCACCCTGGCGCCGCTGCCCGATGAGGATGGCAGCGCAAGCCTTGTCGAAGCGGCGTTCCGAACCGCCGGCTGGCGGGTTGCGCGCATGCCGTGCGATGTGAACCACATCCTGGCCGTGGGCGGGCGAAGCTACGGCGAATACCTCGCGGCCCGGCCCGGCGCCTTGCGAACCACCCTGAAGCGCAAGGCGGGCAAGGTCGATGTCGAACTGCTCGGCAACTTCGATGCCGCTGCATGGGATGCCTATGAGGCAATCTACGCCAAGAGCTGGAAGCCTGAAGAAGGCGCGCCGGCTTTCCTGCGGGCCTTTGCCGAGCAGGAAGGCCGCGCCGGCCGGCTGCGCATGGCTCTGGCGCGCGTGGATGGGCGTCCGATCGCAGCCCAGTTCTGGACGGTCGAAAGCGGCACGGCCTTCATCCACAAGCTCGCCCATGTTGAGGACTCCCGCCACCTGTCCCCCGGCTCAACCCTGTCGGCAGCGCTGTTCGAGCAGGTGATCGACCGGGATCACGTTGACATGGTCGATTTCGGCACCGGCGATGATGCCTACAAGCGCGACTGGATGGAGCAGGTTCGCCCGCGCTTTCGGGTCGATTGCCTCAACCCCACCGCACCACGCGCCTGGCCGCACATCGCCCGCGCTGCATTGCACCATCTTGCCCACCGGGCGCGAGCCGCCTAGAGCCCGGCGGACGAAGGATGGGATGCCCGATGATGTCTAGCGATACCGACCGCCAGCTGCGCCAGATCTTGACCGAGGTGCTCGGCCTGAAACCGGGACAAGCCGATGCGTTCGATGCCGACACCGGGCTGTTCGGCCATCTGCCCGAACTCGATTCGATGGCAGTTGCGGGTCTGCTGACCGAAATGGAGGACCGGCTCGACATCGTCGTCGAAGACGAAGACCTCGATGGCGAACTGCTGGCCACCTATGGCAACCTGCTGGCCTATGCGGAGGCCAGGCGCACCGCGTGATCGAAGTCCTGTCCTACCCCTGCCCCCTTGCGGGAGGCGCGGCGGCGCACGAATTGGCGCTGGGGTTCGACAGGGAACGCGCCGTTCGCGTGCTGGTGATCCCGGCCCTGTTTGACGAGGCGAACCGCCTGCGCCGTTTTACCCTGGAAGTCATGCGCCGCCTTGATGGCGCGGGGATCGACAGCTTCCTGCCCGATCTTCCCGGCACCAACGAAAGCGAGCGCGAGCTTGCCGAGGTTGAAGCCGAGGACTGGATCATGGGAATCGAGGCCGCCCGGCGCGAATTTGGCGCAACCCATGTGCTGTCGCTGCGCGGCGGGGCCTTGCTGCTTCCGCAGGGGCTACCCGGGTGGGCCTATGCGCCGACCAAGGGCGCCAGCCTGCTGCGCACCATGCTGCGCGCCCGCGTGCTGTCCGCGCGCGAAGCCGGGCGCGAGGAAAGCAGCGAAGCGCTATTGGCCGAGGGGCTTGAACGCGGGCTGGAACTGGCCGGCTTCCGATTGTCAGCCGAAATGATCCGGCAGTTGCAGGAACTGTCCCCGCCGGTTCGGGACGAGATTACTGTCATCGGCCAGGATATGATTGGGGGTAGCGGCCTATGGCTGCGCGCCGAACCCGACGAGGATGCCGATCAGGCCGATGCCCTGGCCGCGGTGATCGCCCTGACGGTGCAGGCATGAGCCGGCGCCATTTCGTGTTCCGCTGCCAAGGGGCGGCACTGGTCGGATCCCTTGATCCTGCGCCGGCCACCACCGGGCTGCTGATCGTCAGCGGCGGTAACGAAGTGCGCAGCGGCCCGTGGGGCAGCCAGGCCGAACTTGCCGCCCGGATCGCCACCGCCGGCTTTCCGGTCATGCGCTTTGACCGGCGCGGGGTGGGTGACAGCGAGGGAACGAATGGCGGCTTCACCAACAGCGCGCCCGACATCGTCGCCGCGCTGCGCGCCTTCCGCACCCACGTTCCCGCGCTCAACCGCGTAGTGGCGTTCGGCAACTGCGATGCCGCATCGGCGCTGATGCTGGCTGGCGGAACCGGGATCGATGCGCTGGTCTTGGCCAATCCCTGGACTTTCGAACCCGAAGGCGAACTGATCGAAGCCGAGGCGGGCCCTGCCCAGGCGGCGGCGGCGATGCCCCCATCGGTGCTGCGCGCACATTACCTGCGGCGGCTGACCGATCCGCGCGCGATCTGGCGCTTGCTCACCGGCAAGGTGAAAGTCGGCAAGCTGGCGGCGAGTCTGGCCGATGCCGCGCGCGCCAATACCGGCCCCGGCGTGCTGGCCAGGCAAATGGCAGAAGGGATCACAGACTATGCCGGAGCGGTGCACCTGCTGGTTGCCGCGCGCGACCGTACCGGCCAGGCCTTCCTCGCGAATTGGGACCGGAGCGATCCGCGCCTGCGGATCTGCCCCGATGCGAGCCACAGCTTCGTCGAACCGCAAGCGCGGATCTGGCTTCAGGGCCAGATCCTGGGCGCGCTACGGGCTTTCGACTGACGCTTACTTGCGGGCGAGGAATTCGCGCTCGGCCACGAACCGTTCGGCATCGAGCGCCGCCATGCAGCCGGTGCCCGCAGCCGTCACGGCCTGGCGATAGGTGTGATCCATCACGTCGCCGCAAGCGAACACGCCGGGGATCGCGGTCTTGGGCGTGCCCGGCTGAACCACCAGATAGCCGCCCGCATCGACATCGAGCTTGCCCTTGAACAGATCGGTCGACGGCGCATGGCCGATCGCCACGAAGGCCCCGTCAGCCGGTTCCACCGACAAGGCCCCGGTTACCGTGTCCTTGAGCTCCACTCCGGTCAGCCCGCCGGGCAAGCCTTCGGAGCCGACAAAGCGTTCAACCGCCTTGTTCCACAGCACCTTGATGTTGGGATGAGCCAGCAGCCGGTCCTGCAGGATGCGCTCGCAGCGCAGCGAATCGCGGCGGTGGATCAGGGTCACGTCCTGCGAATGGTTGGTCAGGTAGAGCGCTTCCTCCACCGCGGTGTTGCCGCCGCCGATCACCACCACCTTCTTGCCGCGATAGAAGAACCCGTCGCAGGTGGCGCAGGCCGAAACGCCCTTGCCCGACAGTTCCTGTTCGCCCGGCGCGCCCA
>JAYSCF010000016.1:2299-16118 GCA_041915005.1 Novosphingobium sp. | reverse complement strand
TCGCTGTTCCACCAGTAGCTCGGGCACGAGGTCGAGCAGCAGGCGCACAGGATGCATTCGTAGAGGCCATCGAGCTGTTCGCGCTGTTCCGGCGACTGTAGGCGTTCCTTGCCCGACGGCGTGGTGCTGACGGTCTGGAGCCACGGACGGATCGAGGCGTACTGGGCGTAGAAGTGGGTGAAATCAGGGACGAGGTCCTTGATCACTTCCATGTGCGGCAGCGGGGTGATGCGGATGTCACCCTTGAGATCTTCGATCGCCATGGTGCAGGCCAGGCCGTTGCGCCCGTTGATGTTCATCGCGCACGATCCGCAGATCCCTTCGCGGCACGAACGCCGGAAAGTCAGCGAGGGATCCTGCTCCGACTTCATCTTGATCAGAGCGTCGAGCACCATCGGGCCGCAATTGTCGAGATCGATCTCGAACGTGTCGTAGCGCGGGTTTTCGCCGCTGTCGGGATCGTAGCGATAGACGGTGAACTTCTTCACACGGGCAGCGCCCTCGGCCTTGTGATGAAAGCCCTGGCCCTTGATCTTGCTGTTCGCGGGAAGAGAGAAAGTCGCCATGTCGGTCCCTGTCGCTTGTTGGCGCAACTACGCCTTTGGGGCTCTCTCTAGCGAAACATCGCCCCGGGGCAAGCGTCACTTGCGGGAAAATTGCGCCGCCGTTCAGTTGCCGGCGATGCTCGGCCCGATCAGCGTGGTCACGGCTGCGGCGATCGCCATGGCGATGACCAGCATGGCAAGGAAAAAGCTGGCCTGGGCCAGCGAGACGCCCAATCCCTGCGCTGCCGGCATGGGGGCGGTTGGGGCATTGGCGGAAAGCTGCGACCCATTCCGACCAGCCTCGCCTGCTGCATTGGGCTGCAGGGGCGGGGCAAGAGGAATGCTTTCCGTAGCGGCACCATGACTAGCGGGAACGGTCGGGGGAAGCTGGATATTTTGCCAGGTGCCGGCATCATCCGGCGCTTTTTCCTCATTTTCAGCGGAATGGTTGTCCTGTTCCTGCCGAAACAGCCGCGCCAGTTCGCCGCGGGGGATGCCGCCCAGGCGGGCGCGGACGCTTTCGATGCGCTGGTTGACCGCCGATTCGGAAATGCCCAGACGGGCGGCGATTTCCTTGCTGGTGCGGTTGTCCGCAACCAATGCCAGCACCTCACGCTGCTTGCGTGTCAGGTCGGGCAGGTTGGGAGAACTTGGGGCGAAGGGGGGCATGGCAAAATCCTTACCGCGACCTTAACCTTGATTCTCCCGCCCTACAATTCCCGGCTTTTTATCATGATGCCAATTTGGCACCATCCACCCAGTTGCCGTGGAGCCCCTGGCGCAGCCGCACCGGCAGCTTGATCCGGGCGATCGGTCCCGCCGCCAGGTTGAGCGCGTCGAAGATGCAGAGGTCGGAATAGTTGGTGATGTGATTGTCGACCAGCGCCACCAGCCAGCCATCGCCTTCGGGCGCTGTCTTGCTGCGGGGAATGAAACACGGTTCCTGGAAGGCGCTGTCCGGCCCGGCCCACCAGCTCTGCTCTTTGCCGGCGGCAAGGTCATAATGGGTGATCGTGCCCAGCACGCCGGCAAAAGGGCCGGGCGGGCCGTTGTAAGGCTTGGTGAAGTCATAGGTGATCTGCCAGCCATGCCGATAGGGCTTGCCGGCCATGCGATCGTCGATCCGGGGGAATTCGCCCGGCGCCTGGCCGATCTTCTCGATACTCGCGATTCCATCGCTGTTCGATGCCATGTCGACCGTAACCCGGCTGAGCCAGGTCGTTGCATCATCGGGGTTCCATGGGTGATCGAGTTCGGGAAAGAACGGCAGCGAGGTCACGCGGCTGACCGGCAGGTCGAGATGGATCCTGGAGCCATCCTGGAAGGCGTTCATCACGTGGCAGCCGCAGACGCTGGGCTCCTGCTTGAACCAGCGCATGTCGCTGCCGTCGCCGTCTCGCCGCATCACGCCCACGTAGAATGGCAGGTCGCGCTGGTAGAGGAAGTGCGGCATGTTGCGTTCAAGCACCGACCAGTCCGAGGTATAGGGGCTGACATTGAACACCGCGTAGTCCTGCGTGATCGCGAAATCGTGCAGCATGGTGTAGTAGGGCACTGTAAAATTGGCCTGGCGCACCACCTTGCCGGCGGGGTCTATTTCGAAATAGCGCGCCTCGCGCGTCAGCGGCCCCGCGATCGCATAGCCAAAGCCGCAGAAGTTGCCATTATCGGGATCGATCTTGGGGTGGGCGGTGAAGGTCGGGATATCCAGTTCGCCGCCGAAATCGGTATAGCCTTCGGTCTCCAGCGTGTTCGGATCCATCAGCAGGCAGGGGCTGTCCTCCTTCATCGCGAAGAGCTTGCCGGCGTGGACCAGGACGTTGGTATTGGCCGTGCCGCGGATCTTGCCCTTGACCGCTTCATCATCGGTGAGCGGATTGCGGTAGGCTCCGAACAGGGCCTTGCCGGCGGCGTTTTCCAGCTTCCACTTGTCGGTCTGGGCGTAACGCTGGCGAAAATCGACCCGGCCGCCCTTGAACCGGAACATCGAGATCATGCCGTCCCCGTTGAAGAACTGGTCGTCCTCGAACTTGGGCGGGAACTGGGGATCGGGATGAACGCGGTAGAATGCGCCATCAAGCTCTGCGGGCACTTCGCCTTCGACTTCAAGATCAGCGATATCGCCCTGCAGCCGAACAAGCCGCAGAACGCTCGAAAACAGCGGGGAATCGGGGAAGTGGGCCATTGCGTCCTCTCTCGATTATTTTAACAATTGTTAGAATAATCGAGAAGGATCGCCGCTACGGCATTGATCGGGATCAATCCCCGGCGGCGCGGGCCACCTCGGCGATGGCCGCCGCAAAGGCCGCCGGATCATCTTCCTGGATGAAATGCCCGCCATGCAGCGTGCGGTGGGCCATCCCGCGGGTACCGGGAACCTGTTCCAGCCAGGTCGCATCGCCGCCGCGGGTAATCGGATCGCCATCCGAGAAGCAGCACAGGAACGGCTTGTCCCAGCGCTTGAACACCTCCCACGCCTTGAGCTGGTCAGGCACGGCGACATTGCCCGCAAAGGGCACGAAGCCCGGATAGACCCGCGCTGCGGCTTTGCTGGCCCTGGTGGGGAAGGGGGCGTCATAGGCGGCGATTTCCGCCGGGGTGAGCGCACGCTTGGTCCCTTGCTTGACGATCCGGCCAATCGGGAACACCGGGCTGTATCGCGCAAAGGCCCGCCAGATCGCAAAGGCGCGCGGCGGCTCTTGGCCTGCGGGAAGCCCGCCATTCGACAGGGCGACCCCGGAAAACCGCTCGGGCATTTCGGCCACCAGGCGCAGCCCGATCAGCGAGCCCCAGTCCTGGCAGCCCAGCGTCATCCGCTTGAGATCGAGCGCCTCGATCCATTCGCGCATCCAGGCAACCTGCCCGGCATAGGAATAGGCGCCGCGATCCAGTGGCTTGTCGGATTTGCCGAAGCCGATGAGATCCGGCGCAACCACGCGCATGCCGGCGGCGACCAACGGGGCCACCATGTGGCGCCAGAGATAACACCAGGTCGGTTCGCCATGGAGTAACAGGGCAACCGGACCATCGCGCGGCCCTTCGTCGATGTAGTGAACCCGAAGGCCGTCCTTCAGATCGACATAGTGCGAGGCGAACGGAAAATCGGGCAGCGCGGCAAACCGCGCCTCCGGTGTGCGATAGACAGTCATCTTGGCTTCCCCCGGTTCTGTTTTGTGGCATCATGACCGCGAAAAGCAGCAGGGGGAAGGGCGCGCGATGGGTTTTGCAACATGGTATGACGAACACGTGGTGCCGCGCTTCATCAAGTGCGCCTGTTCCAGCCCTGCGATCATGCACCTGCGCGAAAAGGTCGTGCCGCTGGCCAGCGGGGCCGTGTTCGAGATCGGCTGCGGCGGGGGGATCAACCAGCAGCTCTACGATCCGGCCAGGATCACCAGCTACGCGGGGCTTGATCCATCGGGCAAGGGATTGGACTATGCCCGCGGGGAAGCCGCGAAAAAGGGTTGGAAAACCGACATTCGCCAGGGCTTTGGCGAGGATATTCCCTTTGCCGATGCCAGCTTTGACTGCGTGGTTTGCACCTTCACGCTGTGCTCGGTCACAAGCCAGGAGCAGACGCTGGGGGAACTGCGCCGCATTCTGAAGCCCGGCGGGCGGCTGCTCTATGCCGAACACGGCCGCGCCCCCGATGCCGAGGTGCTGAAATGGCAGAACCGGATCGAACCGGTGTGGAAGAAGCTGGCTGGTGGGTGCCACCTGACGCGGCCCGTAAGCCGGGCGATCGCGGCAGGTGGTTTTGAAACCCACGAGGCCGGTGAACGCTATGCCCCCAAGACCCCGCGGTTCGCCGGGTGGATGGAGTGGGGCGAGGCGATCAAGGCGGGGTAGTGGGCCCCGCCTTGATCCAGTGCGTGATCAGGCCTTGCCCTTGACGAACACCTGCGCCCCGTTCGCGCCCCATTCCATCAGCGCCTCCATGCGCTTCTTGGCGCCTTCGGGGTCGGTTTCGATGGCGGGAACCGAATCCACGATCGCGGCGAAGTGTGCGGCCAGCATCTCCTTCGTTTCGGGATAGGGGATGATGTAGAGGGCGTTCTGCTCGATCCCGCGCTTGATGTTCTCGGCGAGTTCGGTCGGCTCCATGCCGTGCTGATAGATCGAATCGAGCGAGGCGATCGCTTCCTCGCCCTCGACATAGCCGCTCTCGCCATAGGCGGCGCTGCGGGTAAGGGTGGCGCGTGCGATGTTCGACTTGATGTTGGCCGGGCAGACCACCGAGACGCCGATGTTGTGCTTTTCAAGCCCCTGCCGATAACCTTCCATCAGGTTGATCACCGCCGCCTTGGCCGCCGAATAAGGCCCGGCAAGCGCCGAACCGGTAAACCCGCCGAGCGAGGAGACAGAGACGATGTGACCCGGCTTGCCGCTGGCGATCATGCGCGGCACGAAGGTCACCATGCCGTTGACCACGCCGCCGAGGTTGACCCCGATCAGCCAATCGAAATCGCCATAGGTGGTCTGCTCGATCGGGCCGAAATTGTTCACGCCGGCGGTGTTGAACAGCAGGGTAGGTGCCTGGCCGAACACGGCTTCGACTTCATCTGCGGCGGCCGCGTAGGCCGCGCGATCGGTGATGTCGAGGGTGATGCCGTGGGCTTCGATTCCCATGGCCTTGAGCTGGGCCACGACCTCGGCAACGGCTTCGGCGCGGATATCGGCGATCACGATCCGGCAGCCGAGCTTGCCGAACACCTGCGCCTGGCCAAAGCCCGCGCCCGATGCGCCGCCCGTGATGAAAGCCAGTTGGCCCGCGAAATCCTTCATGGTGGTCCTCTCGATGTGATGTTTGCCCGCGTTGTGCTGGCGCGCGCGGCGCGATGCAAGGGCAATCTTACCGATTGTTAGAAAGGGCGCGTTTCACCAACCTGCATCACCCAGGCATTGGCTTCGCCATACTGTTGCTCAAGCGCGGCCTGGCGGAACCGGCGCGGGGCTTCAAAAGGATCTTCGGGCGTCAGCATGATGCTTCCCCAATGCATCCCCACGGCAGCGCGCGCGCCAATCTCGCGGGCGATGGTTACGGCTTCCTCGGGTGTGGCGTGGCTCACTTCCATGATGACGCGCGGTTCGTATGCGCCGATTCCGATCAGCGCCAGATCGAACGGGCCCGCCCGTTCGCCGATCTCTCGAAACACCGCGCCGTGGCCCGTATCACCGCCGAACCAGACCTTGTGCGTGGGCGATGCAAGCGCGATGCTCATCCACAGCGTCTGGTTGCGATCGAACGGCCCGCGCCCTGAAAAATGGACGGCGGGGAGGGCGGTAAGGGTCAGGTCGTCAAGCTGCCATTTGTCCCACCAGTCAAGCTCGGTCACCTCTCGAAAGCCAAGGCGCCGCAGCAATCTGCCCACGCCGAGCGGGCAAACCACAGGCGTTTCGCCGCGCCAGCGATAGGCCTTGAGTGCTGCGACATCGACATGGTCGTAGTGGTTGTGGCTGATCACGATGCAATCGAGCCGGGGCAGGTCTGCGGCCACCACGGCGGGCGGCAGGAACCGTTTGGGCCCTAAGTCGAATGGCCCGGCCGTGGCCGAGAGATAGGGATCGGTAAGCACCAGCTTGCCGGCGATCCGCATGGCGAAACAGGCGTGGCCCAGCCAGGCAAGGTGGTTATCCGGCAGTTCGGCCAGATCGGGCGGGGTTTGGCTGACCAGCCAATCCGGGATCGGCGGCACCTTTGCCCGGCGCATGTCGAGCAGCAGGAACTTCAGGAAATCGGCAATGGTCGCGCGGCGCTGCGGGCTGCCGGGCGGATTGCGAAAACCCCCGCCCGGACGATGGTGCACGGGGCGAACCATCGGACGGACGGGGGGCTTAGCCATCTTGGCCTAGGCGCTTATTCGCCGAAGGTGCGCTGCCACCAGCCGCGACGCGGCGGGCCGCTATCTTCGGCTTCAGCTTCGGCTTCGGCTGCAGTCGGCACCGGTGCGTCAGCAGGGGCTGCAGCCGCAGCTTCGGCTTCGACTTCGACCTTCTTCTTGCGGGTGCGCTTGGGCTTGGCCGGGGCTTCCTCGGCCACGGCTTCGGCGGCTTCGGCTTCTGCCGGAGCTTCCTCGCTTACCGCATCTTCGGCATCACCAGCTTCATTGCCGGCATCGCCTTCACCTTCGCCGCGGCCACGGCCACCGCGCCGGCGACGACCACGGCGGCGGCGCTTGCGCGGCGCTTCACCGTCTTCCGACACTTCGCCCTCGGCACCTTCGCGGTCCTCGGTATCATCGCCTTCGTCATCGCCTTCACCGTCTTCGTCCGAGCGGCGGGCCGACTGGCCTTCTTCGCCCTCGTCACGGTCGCGGCCGCCCCGACGACGACGCTTGCGGCGACGCTTGCCGCGGCCTTCGCCGTCTCGCTCACCGCGATCGTCTTCGGCGCCTTCGGCTTCGAGATCCTCGTCCTCGTCGATGATGTCATCGGCGTCGTCCTCGATCACGATCGGATCGAAGCGCGGCACGAATTCGGGACGCGGGCCGGACGAGGCCACGCGCATCTTGGCGCCTTCGTTCTCGCCTTCGGGGAGGACTTCGACGCGAACCGCGTAACGGTGTTCGATCTCGGCAAGATCGGCGCGCTTGGCGTTGAGCAGGTAAACCGCCGCTTCGGTCGATGCGAACAGCGAGATGATCGAACCCTTGCCCTTGGCGGCTTCGTCCTCGATCAGGCGCAGCGCGGAAAGACCGGCGCTCGATGCGGTGCGAACAAGGCCGGTGCCATCGCAGTGCGGGCAGCCGCGGGTGGTGGCTTCAAGCACGCCGGTGCGGAGGCGCTGGCGGCTCATTTCCATCAGGCCGAAGCTGGAGATGCGGCCAACCTGGATGCGGGCGCGATCGTTCTTGAGCGCGTCCTTCATGGCCTTTTCGACCTTACGGACGTTGGAGTTGTACTCCATGTCGATGAAGTCGATCACGACCAGGCCGGCCATGTCGCGCAGGCGCAGCTGGCGGGCGATTTCGCGGGCGGCTTCAAGGTTGGTGCTGAGCGCGGTTGCCTCGATACCGTGTTCCTTGGTGGAACGGCCCGAGTTGATGTCGATCGAAACCAGGGCTTCGGTCGGGTTGATCACGATATAGCCGCCGCTCTTGAGCTGGACTTCGGGATCATACATCGCGGTCAGCTGGTCTTCGGCGCCATAGCGCTGGAACAGCGGCACCGGATCGACATAGGGCTTCACCCGCTTGGCGTGGCTCGGCATCAGCAGCTTCATGAAATCGCGCGCGGCGCGGTATCCGGCCTCGCCTTCGACCACGACCTCATCGATGTCGCGATTGTAGATGTCGCGAATCGCGCGCTTGATCAGGTCGCTGTCCGAATGGATCAGGGCCGGGGCGGTGCTGCCCAGCGTGGTTTCGCGGATGCCGTCCCACAGGCGGGCCAGATAGTCGAAGTCGCGCTTGATCTCGGTCTTGGTGCGCTGCAGCCCGGCGGTGCGGACGATGCAGCCCATCGACTTGGGCAGATCCATTTCGGCGATGATCGACTTCAAGCGCTTGCGGTCAGCGGCCGAGCTGATCTTGCGGCTGATGCCGCCGCCATGGCTCGAATTGGGCATCAGCACGCAATAACGGCCGGCCAGGCTGAGGTAAGTGGTCAGCGCCGCGCCCTTGTTGCCGCGTTCTTCCTTCACGACCTGCACCAGCAGCACCTGGCGGCGCTGGATCACGTCCTGGATCTTGTAGCGGCGGCGCAGCGCCATCCGCTTGGCGCGAATTTCATCGGCCTGGCCCGACATCTTCTGAGCCTGGCCGCGGCCCTGGCGGCGGCGGCCGCGACGCGGACGGTCATCGCCCGCTTCTGCGGCAGCGTCTTCGCCTTCGTCACCTTCGAAGCCGTTTTCGACGTGACCGTCCTCGATCGTGGCGACCTCGTCCTTTTCCGACGTGTCGACCTCGGTCACCCCGCCGAAATCATCGTCGTGGTGATGATCGTGGCTGGTTCCGGCCATTTCATCGGCCAGGGTTTCACCCAGTTCATCGTCGCCAACGAAATCTTCCTCACCCTCGGCGATGGCGCGCAGAGCGGCCTCTTCCTCGGCGTGGGCAGCTTCTTCAGCCAGCAGGGCTTCGCGGTCTTCCTTGGGGATCTGATAGTAATCCGGGTGGATTTCGCTGAAGGCGAGGAACCCGTGACGATTGCCACCAAAATCGACGAACGCCGCCTGAAGCGACGGTTCGACGCGCGTTACCTTGGCGAGATAGATGTTACCTTTGATCTGCTTGTGTTCAGCAGATTCAAAGTCGAATTCCTCAATCCGGTTGCCCTTGAGCACCGCCACCCGGGTTTCTTCCTGGTGGCGCGCATCGATCAGCATGCGCATGTTCATTCAAATTTCTCCGTGCGCGCCGGGGCAGGCTGACCCGTGAACGGGCCGCCGTGGAAAGGGCGCGACTGTATGCAAGGCGGCCAGGCGCTGCGCGGAACGGTCCGTCGTGGCGCATGGCTGCAGATGTGAAGCCGGGGCGAACAAGTGCCCCGACGGCGATGTGCGTGTCTGCTGGAACGAAAAGGTGCGGCAAGTGAGTGCGCGCACAACCAGCCGACTGCAACGCCGCGGCCTGTTCGGCGCGCAGCTGGCAGATCGGCGAAAGGCTTTTCATTTCCGGCATCAACCTGGTTGGGCCCGGACCGCTAGTCCGGGGGCTTGCTCCGGCGCTGCGGTGCCGATCCCAGATGTTGGCCACGATCCCTGTTTTCAAGGGGCGGGCAGCAAGGGATCGGAACTGGAATGCTCCGAAGTTGCGAACGACTAGCATTGCTTGGTCGGCGCGGCAAGTTGCTTGCAGCATTGCACAACACCGATTGCGCCGGGCGCGCCAACTATCTAGTCACCTGCGTGATGCGGCGTATCTTGTTCATTATTGCGGTTTTCCTAACGCCGCTGGCCGTATTTGCCGCAATGGTCGCTGCCGATCGGATGTTTGGTGCACCCGGGCGCGGGTATGATTACGTCATCAAGGTCGATCTGCCCCCCGATGGCAACCTTGCCGGACTGCCTCCGATTGCGGGGCCGCTTGATGCGGGCCGCCCGCTGGTCGTGATCGACCCGGGCCACGGCGGGAAGGATCCCGGGGCAGGGGACGGCAAGTGGCGCGAAAAGGACATCACGCTGGGGCTGGCGCTGGCGCTGCGTGATGAACTGCTGCGCGGCGGGGGCATCCGCGTGGCGCTGACCCGTAGCGACGATCGCTATATCCTGTTGCCTGAGCGCTCGGTCATCGCGCGGCGCCTCGGTGCAGACCTGTTCATCTCGATCCATGCCGACAGCACCGAAGAAGCCCACGGGGTGTCGGGGGCGACGGTCTACACCCTGTCGGCCAAGGGCTCGAACGAGGCGGCAAACAAGATTGCCGCACGCGAAAACGCAGCCGACGTGGTCAACGGCATCCGGCTGATCGACCAGAGCGATGCGGTCAACGCGATTCTGGTCGACCTGTCGCAGCGCGATACCCAGGCGCGGTCCGAGGAGTTCGGCAACCTGATCCTGCGCGAAGGGCAGGGGCGCATCCCGTTTCGCGAGGCAACCGGGCAGTCGGCAGCCTTTGCCGTGCTGAAACAGCCGGACCTGCCATCGGTGCTGTTCGAAAGCGGCTATATCAACAATCCCGACGATGCGGCCCGGCTTTCATCGGCTGCCGGAAAGGCGACGTTTGCCACGGTTTCGGCCCAGGCGATCAAGGCCTATTTCGCACGCCATGCGGCGGCCGCCCCCGCGCAATGAGCCGCCCACAGGAACGCGCTGGCAAAGCGCCGCTGCGCCGTGCTAGGGACCGCCGCGATGGCTGAACCAGAGGCTCCCGAATCCAGACACCTGCGTATCCGCCGCGAAGCCCGTGGGGCGCTCGCGCGGCTGTGGGCGGGCTTTCGCACCTGGTTCAGCGCCCATCCGATCGGGGTCTGGGGGCTGGAACGCTGGCACGGCAGCGTCTGGTTCCGCCGCGCGGGCTATGGCCTTGCGGTACTGGTTGCGCTCAACCTGCTGGTCTGGGCCACGGTCACGCGAACCCTGCCTTCGGCGGACAGCCTGCTGACCTATCAGCCGCCCTTGCCGACCATGGTACGCGGCGTGAATGGCGAGATCGTCTATTCCTATGCGCGCGAGCGGCGGGTGCAGCTGCGCTATGTCGACTTTCCCGAACAGCTCAAGAATGCCTTCATTTCGGCAGAAGACCGCACTTTCTGGAGCCACGGCGGGATCGACTATCCCGGGCTCGCCGGAGCGGTGGTCGACTATGTGATGAAGTTCGGTTCGGGTCGCCGCGCCAAGGGTGGTTCGACCATCACCCAGCAGGTCGCCAAGAACATCCTTATCGGCAACGAATATTCGGTCACGCGCAAGCTCAAGGAAATGATCGTGGCGCGCCGTATCGAAAGCGTGCTGACCAAGCCCCAGATTCTGGAGCTGTACCTCAACGAAATCCCGCTTGGCCGGCAGAGCTTTGGGGTCCAGGCCGCGGCCCGGGCCTATTTCGGCAAGGACGTGGGTGACCTGACCCTGGCCGAATCCGCCTTCCTCGCGATTCTTCCGAAGGCCCCGGAAACCTATGGCCGCGCCAAGTTCGCCACCCAGGCGACCGAGCGCCGCAACTGGGTGCTTGACCAGATGGTCCGCAACGGCGCGGTAAATGCCGCCCAGGCTGCCGAGGCCAAGGCCCAGCCGCTGGGCATCATCGTTCGCCGGGCAGAGGCCTATGACCCTTCGGTTGGCTATTACGTCGAGGAAGTGCGCCGGGATCTCATTGGCCGCTATGGCGAAAGCGCCGATGCCGGACCGAATTCGATCTACGCAGGTGGGCTGTGGGTACGCACTTCGCTCGATCCCGAACTTCAGAAGGCGGCGCAGGATGCGCTGCGCGCGGGGCTGCTGCGCTATGCCTCGGGCAAGGGCTGGCATGGACCGATCGAGCATCTGAAGCTTGATCCCGATGCCTGGCAGTCGCAGTTGCTCGCGCTCAACAAGTCGGTCAGCTATCTCGACTGGCGGATCGGGATCGTGACCGAACGCAGCGGCAGCCGCGCGACCGTGGGCTTTGCCGATGGCACCACCGCGCCGCTCGTCTCACTGCCTGATCCGGTTACGGCGGGCGATGTCATCGCGGTCGCCCCGGCCGGCAATGCCTGGGCCGTGCGCACCATCCCCGAAGTGTCGGGCGGCATGGTGATCGAAGATCCCCACACCGGGCGGCTCTATGCCATGCAGGGTGGGTTCGATGCAGGTCTTGCCAGCTTCAACCGCGCCACGCAGGCCCAGCGCCAGCCAGGCTCGACGATCAAGCCGTTCGTTTACGGCACGGCGCTGGACTACGGCATGACCCCGGCGAGCGAAGTGGTCGATGGCCCGTTCTGCGTCTACCAGGGTGCGCAATTGGGGCAGAAGTGCTTCCGCAACTTCGACATGCGCGGCGCTGGCGGCACCCACACGATGCGGTGGGGGCTTGAACAGTCGCGCAACCTGATGACCGTTCACATCGCCAACGATACCGGCATGGACCGGGTGGTGAAGCAGATTTCCAAGGTCGGGATCGGCACCTATCCGCCCTATCTGTCCTATGCGCTGGGGGCAGGGGAAACGACCGTGGCGCAGATGGCCAATGCCTATGCCGCGCTGGCGAACAACGGCGTGCAATATGGGCAGTCGCTGATCGACTATGTGCAGGATCGCAATGGCAAGGTGATCTTCCGGGCCGATACACGGCGCTGTGATGCCTGCAGCATGGCCCAGTGGGACGGCAAGCCGATGCCGCGGCTCAACCCGCGCGGCAAGCAGGTGATGGACCCGCGCACCGCCTACCAGGTGGTCCATATGCTCGAAGGCGTGGTGACCCGCGGCACGGCCGTGGTCCTGCGCGATCTCGGCCTGCCGCTGTTCGGCAAGACCGGGACGACTTCAGGGCCGACCAACGTGTGGTTCGCGGGCGGTTCGCACGACATCGTCGGCGCGGTCTATCTCGGCTACGATCAGCCGCGCTCGCTGGGCGGGTATGCGCAGGGTGGGACGTTTGCCGCCCCGATCTTCAAGCAGTTCATCACGCAGACGCGGCACCGTTGGGATCACCGCCCGTTTGTGGCGCCCGCCGACATCTACATGGTCAAGATCGACCGGATCAGCGGCAAGCGGGTCTATGACGGTAACCCGACCGAGGATCCCAAGTCCTCCGTCATCTGGGAAGCCTTCAAGGCCGACGCCGAACCCAAGCGCGGCGATGCCGGCAGCCTCGCCGAACAGCGCGATGCGCTGATCGCGGCGGTGCGCAAGGGCGCCGCCGCGCGCGAACGCCAACCTGGCGATAACGGCGCCGGCCCCAGTGCTTCGCCGACCATATCCGCGGACAGCAGCGTCATCGTGCAATAGCTGGACAAATTTGCGAACTGGTCGCAAGATGCACACATGTTCGGCAAGTTGACCCGCGCGGCCCTTATGGTCGCCGCCATCGCCCTTCCTGCCACCCTGCGGGCGGAACTCCCGCAAGGCGCGCGGGCTCCGGATTTTGCGACCCAGGGCGCGCTGGCCGGAAAACCGTTTGCCTACCAGCTGCGCCGTGCGCTGCGCAAAGGTCCGGTGGTGCTCTATTTTTATCCGAAGAGCTTCACCCAGGGCTGCACGCTTGAAGCCCACGCCTTTGCCGAGGCAGCCGACGATTTTGCAAAGGCCGGCGCCAGCGTGATCGGTCTGTCGGCGGACAGCCTGGAAACCCAGCAGAAGTTCTCGACCGAGCATTGCCGCGACAAGTTTCCCGTGGCCGTCGCCAGCCCGGCGATCATTGCGGCCTATGATGTTGCCTTGCTGGGCAAGGATGGCGCTCCGCTTGGGGTGGCCAAGCGCACCAGCTATGTGATCGGGCGCGATGGGCGCATTCGCATGGTCTATTCGAATATGGACTACCGCGAACACGTTCGCCTCGCGCTCGAAGCGGTCCGCGCGTTGCCGGCACCGCACAAGCACTAGCCAGCGCTTTACAATCGGACGCCGTGCGCTAATCGGGTCCGCGATTGCCTCTGGCGCCACGATGCGCTGGCGGCGCAACGTATTTTCGGAGTGAAATCGTCATGCGTGCCGAAGGGCAGGCCCATATTGAGCGGATCGAAGCCGCGCTCGCGCTGGTTCGCAAGTTTCTCGACTGGGATCGGGCGCTGCGCCGGCTCGACGAACTCAATGCGCGGGTCGAAGATCCCAACCTGTGGAACAGCCCCAAGGAGGCTGAGGTCGTGATGCGTGAGCGTCGGCGGCTTGAAGCCGCGATCGGCACGGTCAATTCGATCGG
>JAYSCF010000016.1:0-2284 GCA_041915005.1 Novosphingobium sp. | reverse complement strand
ACTGGGCGAGATGGAGGGCGATGAAGCCACCATCGACGAAGGCATGGCATCGCTGGCAGCGCTGGCCGACAAGGCCGATGCCGACAAGGTGCAGGCGCTGCTCGCCGGTGAGGCTGACGCCAACGACACCTATATCGAAATTCACGCAGGGGCCGGTGGCACCGAAAGCCAGGACTGGGCAGAAATCCTGCTGCGGATGTATACCCGGTGGGCCGAAAAGCGCGGTTTCAAGGTTGATGTGATCGAATATCAGTCGGGCGAAACGGCCGGGATCAAATCGGCCACGATCCTGGTGAAGGGCGAAAACGCCTATGGCTGGGCCAAGACCGAAAGCGGCGTCCACCGCCTCGTGCGGATCAGCCCCTATGACAGTTCGGCCCGCCGCCATACCAGCTTCAGCTCGGTCTGGGTTTTCCCGGTGATCGACGACAGCTTTGAAATCGACATCAATCCGTCTGACCTCCGCATCGACACCTACCGCGCTTCGGGCGCGGGCGGGCAGCACGTCAACACCACCGACTCAGCCGTGCGTATCACCCACGTGCCCTCGGGCATCGTCGTCGCCAGCCAGGTCGATCGTTCGCAGCACAAGAACCGCGAAATTGCGATGGGCATGCTCAAGGCGCGTCTCTACGAAGAGGAAATGCGCAAGCGCGAGGAAGCCGCCAGCGCCGAACACGCTTCGAAAAGCGATATCGGTTGGGGGCACCAGATCCGCTCCTACGTTTTGCAGCCCTACCAGATGGTCAAGGATCTGCGCACGGGCCATACCTCACCGACCCCGGCAGACGTGCTCGACGGCGCGCTCGATCCCTTCATGGCCGCCGCCCTCGCGCAGCGCGTGACGGGCGAAAAGGTGGCGGTGGAGGACGTCGATTGATCTGGCGCTGCGCCGCGCTTGCACTTGTGCTGGCGGCGAGCAGCGGATGTTCGCGGCAAGCCGATGACCAGGACCGGGCAGAGAGCGCGCGGGCCTTTCCGCGGGCGTTTCGGCCCGTCTCGCGGCTCGGCGGAAACGAGCTTGGCGGTGAAGATCAGCGCGACAATCTGGGCGAAGCGCGGGTGGTGATGGATCTGGCGAACATTCGCGCCGGGACCACCGTGGCCGACATTGGCGCAGGGGCGGGCTATTACACTGTCCGCCTGGCCGAACGGGTAGGCAAGAAGGGCCGGGTTTTGGCGCAGGACATCGATCCGGCGGCGATCCAGCATCTTGGCCAGCGTGTCGAGCGCGAGCGCTTGGCCAATGTCTCGATCAAGCTGGGAGCACCCGATGACCCGCGGCTGCCGTCAAACAGCTTCGACAGGGTGTTCATGGTGCACATGTATCATGAAGTCGGCGAGCCTTACGCGTTCCTGTGGCGGCTGCGCCCGGCGCTGCGCCGGGGCGGGCAGGTCGTGGTGGTCGATATCGACCGTCCGACGGACCAGCACGGGATCGCGCCTGCGCTGCTTTTCTGTGAATTTCAGGCCGTGGGCTTTCGTTTGGTCGAATTTGTTCGTAAGCCCGAGCTCAATGGATATTACGCGCAGTTCGAAGCCTCTGGCGACAGGCCAGAGCCGGCTGCGATCAAGCCGTGCATGACGGCCAAGGGGAAGACGGGAACACAATGACTTTCAAGGGGTTGAAGCCGATTCTTTACGGCGGCCGCGAAGTGTGGCCGCTGGTTGAAGGCGGCAAGGGCGTGGCCGTTTCCAATCACTCCAGCTCGGGCGCCTGGGCGGCGGCCGGCGGGATCGGCACGGTCAGTGCGGTCAATGCCGATAGCTATGACGCCGAAGGCAAGATCGTGCAGCAGGTCTATGACCAGCTGACGCGCAAGGAACGTCACCAGCAATTGATCCGCTATGCAATCGATGGCGCAGTGGAGCAGGTTCGCCGCGCGCACGAGATTTCGGGCGGCAAGGGCGCGATCAATATCAACGTGCTGTGGGAAATGGGCGGCGCGCAGGAAGTGCTCGAAGGCGTGCTCGAAGCCACCCGCGGGTTGGTCACCGGGGTCACCTGCGGTGCCGGGATGCCCTACAAGCTTTCGGAAATCGCTGAACGGTTCAACGTTCACTACCTGCCGATCATCAGCTCGGGCCGCGCCTTCCGCGCGCTGTGGAAGCGCGCCTATCACAAGGTGCCGCACCTGTTGGGCGCGGTGGTCTATGAAGATCCGTGGCTGGCGGGTGGGCACAATGGCCTGTCGAACGCCGAAGATCCGCTCAAGCCCGAAGATCCCTATCCGCGCGTTAAGGCACTGCGCGATGTGATGCGCGCCGAAGGCATTGCCGATAG
>JAYSCF010000015.1:10147-16230 GCA_041915005.1 Novosphingobium sp. | reverse complement strand
AATCGGCGGCAAGGCGCTGTGGACCAAGGAACTCGACCAGTGGCTGGCCACCGGCGAGATCGACTTTGCGGTCCACTCGCTGAAGGACGTTGAAACCATCCGCCCCGAAGCCCTCGTGATCGCCGCGATCCTCCCGCGTGAGGACGTGCGCGACGTACTGGTCGGCGCGGCCAGCATCCGCGCCTTGCCGCAAGGCGCGCGGGTGGGCACCAGCGCGCCCCGCCGCGCGGCACCGTTGCTCCACGCCCGGCCCGAGTGCGTGATCGTGCCGTTCCGCGGCAACGTCGCCACCCGGCTGGCCAAGCTGGCGGCGGATGAGGCGGATGCCACGCTGCTCGCCCGCGCCGGGCTCAACCGGCTGGGCGAACAGGGCACGGGGCACCCGCTTGATGCCACGCAATGGCTGCCCGCCCCCGGCCAGGGCGCCATCGCGATCGAATGCCGCGCCGATGCGCCCGAAACCCGGGCCATCCTTGCCGCCATCGATCACGCACCCAGCCGCCATGCCGTGCTGGCCGAGCGCGCGCTGCTGGCGGGGCTGGGCGGCAATTGCCACAGCCCGATCGCGGTGCTGACCACCCATGCGGGGGATGATCTCATCCTGCGCGCGGCGATCTACAGCCCCGACGGGGCCGAAAAGGTCGAAGCCGAGCACCGCTTCCCGGCGGGCGACGAAGCCGGCCCGGCCGCACTTGCGGCAGCCCTGCTCGCGCAGGCGCCTGACGTGGTCCGCGTGCACTTTTCAGGGCCGGAGCACGGCTGAACGCATGGCAGCGCTGATCGTCATCCGCCCCCAGCCCGGCAATGACGCCACGGTGGCGGCAGCGCGGGCGGCGGGGATCGAAGCGCATGGCTTTCCCCTGTTTGCGGTCACCCCGCGCAGTTGGCAGGTGCCGGCGCCCGGCCAGCACGATGCCCTGCTGATCGGCAGCGCGAATGCCCTGCGCCACGGCGGTCCGGGCCTGGCCGCGCTGCGCCACTTGCCGGTCTATGCCGTGGGCGAGACCACCGCCGCCGCCGCGCGCGCTGCCGGCTTCACGATCGCCCATGCGGGCAGCGGCGGGCTGCAAACCGTGCTGGGCGAACTTGCCCCGCAGCACCGCCGGCTGCTGCGGCTGGCCGGTGACGATCGGGTCAGCCTGGCGCTGCCGTCCGGGGTCAGCATGGACGAGCGCGTGGTCTATGCCAGCGAGCCCCAACCCTTCCCCGCCGAACTGGCCGCGATGCTGCAGCGCCCCGTGATCATCGCGCTGCATTCAGCGGAAGCGGCCCACCACCTTGCGGCCAGTTGCGTGCGCCATTCCATCCGCCGCGCGCCGCTGCGGATTGCGGTGCTGGGGCCGCGCATTGCCCAGGCTGCCGGCGAAGGCTGGGGCGAAGTGGCCGTGGCCGCGCTGCCCAGCGATCCGGCGCTACTGGCCTTGGCCCGGCAGATGTGCCAAGACCCGGTCCCAGAAGGTCGCACCGGCTAGAACAGCAAGGCAGGGTCAATGCCCGACGAATTTTTCACCCGCCCAGCCCCCGGCCTGGGTCTGCCGCCCCGGCGCAGTGGCGCGTCGCTGCGCGTGGTGATTGCGCTTGCGCTGCTGGCCTTTGTCGGCGGAGCGGGGCTGGTCGGCTATCTGGTCTGGAACGGCCAGGTCGAGCTTGCAGGCAAGACCGCCGCGCCGCACGCCGCGATCACCGCCCCTGCCCCCAAGACCGCTGGCACCCCCGTGCTTGACCAGCGCATGGCCGCGCTCGAACAGCGGCTTACCCAGATCGCGCTCGCCGCCGATGCCGCCGAAGGCAAGACCGCCCGCGCCGAAGCGCTGCTGATCGCCGCCGCCGCCCGCCGCGACATCGCGGCCGGCCTGCCGCTTGGACCACTGGCCGATCAGCTGCGCGCGCGCTTTGCCGCCAGCCAACCCGGCGCGGTGCAGACCGTGATCGCGGCCGGGAATTCCCCGCTGACGCTCGACCAGCTGCTTGCCGAGCTTGACGCCCTGGCCCCGCAACTGAGCAAGGATGGCGCCGACACGAGCGGGTGGGACCGGTTTCGCCAGGATCTGGGCGGCCTGTTCGTGATCCGCCGCGAATCCGCCCCGGCTGCCGCCCCGGAAACCCGGCTTGATCATGCCCGCGTGCTGCTGCGTAGCGGCGCGGTCGATGCGGCAGTGCGCGAAGTGGAAAGCCTGTCGCCCGGCCCGCAGGCCGCCGGATGGCTAGACAAGGCCCGGCGCTATGCCGCGTTGCAGGCCGCGCTGAACCAGCTTGATGCCGCAGCCCTAGCACCGATCACGGCCGCACCCCAGCCGGTCACGCCGCCGCAATCCCGCCCCTGAGCGCGGTCAGGCGGCGTCGGGGTACTTGAGCAGGTCGGGCATTTCACCCGACATCCCGCGCGCTTCTTCCATGAAGAACTTCTTGAGCCAGCCCGACCGCTGGACCACGCCCATGCCCAGCCGCCGGACCAGGCTGGGCAGCCGCCCCGGAATTCCGAACAGGCGCACCAACGCATCGGTTGCCGCCATGACCGAGAGGTTATCGACGCTGCGCCAGCGTTCATAGCGCGCCAGCACCTGGGCATCACCCACATCCAGCCCCAGCCGCGTGCCATCCGCCAGCACCTGCACCAGCGTGCCGACATCGCGCAGGCCGAGGTTAAGCCCCTGCCCGGCGATCGGATGCATGCCGTGGGCGGCATCGCCGACCAGCGCCAACCGCTGCTCCACAATGCGCGGGGCATGATGGAAATTGAGCGGATAGGCCATGCGCGGCGCGGCCAGTTCGATCCGGCCAAAGATTCCTTCCATCCGCCGCGCGATTTCGCCGGTGAAGACGGCATCGCTCATCCCGATCACCCCGACGGCGTCCTTTTCATCGACGGTCCAGACCACCGCGCTGCGGTGGCGGCCATCGGGCAGGTCCAGCAGCGGCAACAGCGCCAGCGGCCCCGAAGGGAAGAAGATTTCCCACGCCACGCCGCCATGCGGCTGTTCGTGCGTGATCGCGGTAACCATGGCGCGGTGGCGATAGTCCCAGCGCGCGGAATTGAGCCCGGCCTCAGTCCGGGTGGGCGATTGGCGCCCTTCGGCACCGATCAGCAGGCTGCCGGTCAGCACCCGGCCATCGTCCAGCGTAACCGCAACCCCATGTTCGCCGCGTTCGCGCGCCACGGGCTCTACCCCGCTGGCCCAATGAATCGCACTTTCCGCGCGGGCCGCCTCGAACAGGGCCAGGCGGATGTCGCGGTTGGCATACATCCGCCCCAGCGTGCCTTCGTGCGGCTCGGGGCGGAAATCGATCCGTCCCGGCTTCATCGCATCAGTGACCGCGATCGCCTCGATCGGACAGCCGAGCGGGGCAAGCCGATCTTCCAGCCCGATGTTGCAGAACAGGTTCCAGCTTGCGGTCGAAATTGCGGAAGCGCGGCCATCGACCCCTTCGGCAGTGAGGTCTTCAGGACGCGCCTTGTCGATCACGTGGCTGGTCAGCCCGTGGCGGGCAGCGGCCAATGCCAGCGTCATGCCGACCAGGCCGCCTCCCAGGATTACAAGGTCGCGCCGCTCGCTCACGGATGGGTCTCGCAAGTATTGCCCGCACCGCCATCGAGATCGAGGCAGCGCCCGTCAAACGCCCCGTCGGCCACCTTGAGCCCGACGATCGCGGCCAGGGTCGGGGCAATGTCGACCGTTTCGACCGGCTGGGGCTGTTCGAAGCCGTGGATGCCGCGGCGCCAGAACAGCATCGGCACGCGCCGGTCGTAGTCGAAGGCGCTGCCGTGGGTGGCAATGATCATGCCCGGGATCGGTTCGGGGATCGGGGTGATCGCGCGGTCGAGCAGGATCACGACATCGCCCGAACGCGCCGGATCGAACGAGGCGCGGGCGCGCTCGCGCAGGGTCCAGTCCTGCGGGTTTCCGGCCGGCATCGGGGTGGCGGCCAGTTCCTCGGCAGTGAAGGCGGCCGCGACCTGGGGGTGCCCCTTGGCCAAGCTCACCAGCGCCTTGGCCACCACGGCGCGCTGATCGGCGGCCAATTCGCGGCTGACATAGAAATCGCCGAACGGGCCGTCCGCGATCAGCAGCGGCCCCTTGGTCGTGATCCCGGTGCGCGCTGAAACCAGCTTGGACAGATCGGCCGGCATCAGCGACTTGTCGGCGCGGGCGGCACGCGGGAATGCCTGCTCATCCGAACGCTCGGGCGTATCCAGCCCGCCGTGATCGGCGCTCAGCACCACGACATAGTCGATCCCGGCGGCATCGAGATGATCGAACAGCGTGCCAAGGTTCTTGTCGAGTTCGGCCATCTGGATGCACATCTCGACGCCTTCGGTACCGGTGGCGTGGCCAACATAGTCGGTTGCCGAGAGGCTGACCGAAAGCACGTCGGTTGCCGTGCCCTTGCCCAGTTGCATCTCGTCGACCAGGCGATTGGCGAGATCGACCGTGGCGGCATCCATGCGCGGCGACATGCGCAGCGCATCGGGCTTGTTCGGTTCAAGCGCGAAGCGCCCGGTGCCGACGGCAGCCTTGCCCACGTTCACTGCATGATCATTGAGCCCGCACCATGCGGGCGCCGCGATTTCGGGCGCGCCAGACTTGAGCAAGGCGGCAGCGGCAGCGTTTTCGGCTTCTGCGGCGGGCGACAGCGCACGGCCATTCAGCGTGACGAAGGCCGCGCCCTTCCACCAATAGGCGGCATCGATATTGTGACCGCCCATCATCATCACCGCGCGGTCCTTGGCCGAAACCGCGACGTTGCGGGTGGCCGGATCGGCCGCCTTCATCAGCTCGCCAAGCGTCGGCACCTTGAGGTGGACCGCCGAGACAACCGGGTTGCGCGCGCTCGATGCGGGATCGCGTTCATCCTCGGCGCAGTAGATCGGCTTGTCGGCGCGGGCGCTGGCCGGATCGAACCAGTTGTTGGCGATGATCCCGGTGCGCGCGGGGTGCACCCCGGTCAGCAGGGTGGAGTGGCCAGGGCAGGTTTCGGTCGCGGCGTGCGACTGGAAGCCCGAGGGGAACACCGCACCGCCGAGCAGCTTGGCAAAGCCGTACGTGTAGTGCTGGCGATACTGGGCAAAAAGATCGGCCGAAAACTGATCGACAGAAACCGCCACGACCAGCCGGGGCGGGCCTTGCGGCTGGGGCGCCGAAGCCGCCGTCATCGGCGGCTTGCCAACGCCCGGCGCACAGGCCGCCAGCGTTGCGGAAAGAGCGAGAGCCAACGGAGCAGCAAGACGGCGCATCGGGGTTCCTTGAAAAATTGCCTGATAAACGGCACAGCCCTGATGGCGGGAGCGCGGGCCGAGTGCAAGGGCCGGTCGCGCCCACCAAGTGGAGAATTGCCGTTGATGCCGCGCTATCGCCGCCTTGTTGCCATCATGTTGCAGTGGGCCGCCATGTTGCTGGCCGTGCCGGCCATGGCCGCACCCAACCACATTGCGGCCGAACTGGTAAGCGAATCCGCTGCAGCACCCGGTGCAACGATCACGCTTGCCGTGCGCATGACGCCCGAATCCGGGTGGCACGGATATTGGCAGAACCCGGGCGATGCCGGCCTTGGCATGAACCTTGACTGGTCCCTGCCGCGCGGTGCGAGCGCCGGCGCGATGCAATATCCGGTGCCGCAGACCTTGCTTGTCTCGGGGCTGATGAACCACGTCTACGAGCACGAATATGCCGTGCTGGTCCCGCTGAAACTGCCCGCCGATGCCAGGCCGGGATCGGTCCTGCCAATCCGCGCCAAGGCGCAGTGGCTGGCCTGCACCGAGCAGATCTGCGTTCCCGAACGGGCGGAGCTTTCCGGCAGCATTGCCGTGGGCAGCGGCGGTCCGCGCGATGCCCGCTTCGATTCCTGGCGCGCCGCGCTGCCCGCCCCGCTGGGCAGCACCGCGGCGTTCACGCTGACCGGTCAGCGCCTGCGCATGGCGATCCCGCTGCCCGCGGCCGTCACGCTTGATCAGCCGCACCTGTTCGTGGCCGACGATCACGTGGTTGACTATGCCGCCCACCAGGCCTTCTCGCGCCGGGGGGACACCCTGATTGTCGAACTCGACCGCGCCAAATTCGCCGCCGCCAGCCCGGGCACGGTTTCGG
>JAYSCF010000015.1:0-10137 GCA_041915005.1 Novosphingobium sp. | reverse complement strand
GCGCCTGGCGCCGTCCCGCCCGCTGGGCAGCCGCTGGCGCAGACCACTGGCGCCCCGCCGGTCGGCTTGCCGGTGCTGCTGCTGTCGGCCCTGCTGGGCGGCTTGCTGCTCAACGTCATGCCCTGCGTTTTCCCGATCCTCAGCCTCAAGGCGCTGAGCCTGGCCCGCGCCGGCGAAAGCGAGGCCCAGGCCCGCGCCGAAGGCCTGGCCTATAGCGCCGGGGTCATCGCCGCCTGCCTGGCGCTGGGCGTGTTGCTGCTGGCGCTGCGGGCAGCCGGGCAGGAAGTGGGCTGGGCCTTTCAGTTGCAGGAACCGCTGGTCGTGGCCGGCCTGCTGCTGCTGGCCAGCGCGATCACCGCCAACCTTGCCGGGGTTTACGAACTGTCGGTGCCCGGCTTTGCCGCCGCAGGATCGCCCCAGGGCGCCTTTGCCACGGGGCTGCTTGCCGCCTTCGTTGCCACGCCGTGCACCGGGCCGTTCATGGCCGCCGCGATGGGCGCGGCGCTGCTGCTGCCCGTGGCCGCAGCCCTGGCTCTGTTCGGGGCGCTGGGCCTGGGACTGGCCCTGCCGTTTCTGGCGCTGGCCTATCTGCCCGCGCTGCGCCGCCGCCTGCCCCGTCCGGGGGCCTGGATGAACGCCTTCCGCCGGGCGATGGCGCTGCTGATGGGCCTCACCACGCTGGCGCTGGTCTGGCTGGCGAGCCGCCTGGCCGGATCGGGCTTTGCCTTTGCCGCGGTGCTGCTTGCGGTGATCCTGATCGCGGTGCTGGTGCTGCTGGGGCGGCGCCAGCGCCATGGCCTTGCCGGCGGACGGCTGGTCTGGCTGGCGCTGGCAGGCGTGATCGCGCTGGCAGCGCTCGGCCTGCCCGGCATGGTCCGCGAACCGCAAGCCGAAGCGGCCGGGGTGCTGCCAGCACAGCCCTTCAGCGAAGCCGCGCTGGCCCAGGCCCGCGCCCAGGGCAAACCGGTCTTCGCCTATTTCACGGCTGACTGGTGCCTGACCTGCAAGGTCAACGAGGCCGCCGCGATCGAACGCGAAGATACCCGCGCTGCCTTTGCCAAGGCCGGCGTGGTGGTGCTGCGCGGCGACTGGACCCGCCGCGACCCGGCGATCACCCGCTATCTTACCGCGCAGGGCGCCGCCGGAGTGCCGCTCTACATGTGGTATCCGGCAGGCGCAGGCGCACCGCGGCAATTGCCGCAGGTGCTGACCCCCGCGCTGCTGGCCGATCTGGTCAGGTAAACCAGAAGCGGTTGACGCTCTTGTCGCCGGCTTCGACCCGGATCGAGCGGCCACCCACCTTGCCCCCGCGCAGCGCGGCGCAGGTTTCCGGATCGCTCGAATTGGCGGCGATCCGGGCCTGCCCGACCCGCGCGATGACCGTGGCGACTTCGCCGTCCTTGCCCGGCTGGATCGTGAAACTTTCGGCCACGGCATCGCCGTCATGCGCGTCAAGCACGTCCCATGCGGGCTTGATCTTGGGCAGGCTCTGCCAGCGGCTCTGGCTCCAGTCGGCGGGCGCGGTCGAATAGACCCCGGCGGCATATTTGCTCATGATCCCGCCATTGGCCCCGACCAGCGTCAGGCTGCCGGGCGCGGCGCGGCACCGCGCCACGGCCTCGGCAATGCCGTGGGCAGAGTAATTGTTCCCGGCCCCGCCAAAGAACGGCAGGCCGCCAGTCAGCGTCCAGCCGCGCGGATCGTCGCGCTCCAGCCCGAAGGCGTCGAGCAGGTTGAACACGGGAATCGCAAAGCACGAATAGAGATCGATCGCCCCCAGCCTGTCCCAGGCGGTGCCCGCGATATCGAGCGCAGTGGCAATCGCGGCGACCGCGGCCGGGCTCTTTTCCATCGATTCACGCGTCAGCATCGAAGGCTCGGCACAGTCAGCCACGCCGTGGATATGGACCCAGCGGCTTTCGGGCACGCCCAGGCGCCGCGCTTCGCCGGCACTGGCCAGCAGGATCGCCCCGCCCTGGTTGACCTGATCGCGCGCCACGACCAGCCGGCCATAGGGCTCTGCCACCAGCCGGTTGCGTTCGGTAATCGCGGCCAATTCCTCGGCGCTGCGCGCGGTGGGTGCGGCGGAATGCGGATTGCGCGCGGCCACCTGGGTGAACGGCGCGAACAGCTTGCCGATTTCAAGCCGGTACGCATCGAGCGACAGGCCCAGCCGTTCGCGGCGGACGTTTTCGGCAATAGCATAGCCGCCGATCGGCGCGCCGACCCCGTGGCGCAGCGCCGTCATGTCGACCACGCCGTCATAGCCGGGGCCGCGATCCTCGAGCGCGCCGCCTACTTCCTCGGACCAGTCGCGGGTTTCGCCCCGGCCCAGGATCGAGCGCACGGTCGAGATCGCCTCCGACCCGACGATCGCGGCCATTTTCGTCCGGCCAGCAGCGATTTCGGCGGCAAACTCGCCGACCAGCCGCTGCGGCCCCTGCCCGCCGACAACTTCAAGGATCGCGCGCTCGGGATTCGCGCCCACCCGCTTGGCATAGGCGCGCGGGGTGTTGTCGGCATGGCCGAAGGGCGCGTGATAGCGGGTCGCGGAAATCTCGAACTGGCGGATCGCGATGATCGCGTCGATCGCCGGGGCAAGCGGCTCGCTCGCCTGGGCATCGGCAATCGCGGCGGCCAGCGCCGCGCCGCCAAGGTCCATGTGGCTCCGCTCGCCGTAACCCGGCTCGCCGACGCGCTCCGAAAACTGGCCAACGCCGATGATGACCGGCGTGTTATCGGGAATGGCCGTCATCACAGCACCTGCCCATCATCAACGGTAAGCGTCGCGCCGGTTACATGACGCGAGGCGTCACTGCTGAGGAACACCAGCGGCGCGTCGAGCGCCTCGATCGGGCACATCCGTCGGCGGTGGAAATTGGCGATCTGCCTGGCCCCGCCTTCGGTCTGGAACCAGTCCCCGGCAATCTCGGTCTGGATATAGCCGGGCTGGATCGTGTTGACGTTGATCCCCTGGCGCACCCATTCGCGGGCGAACTGGCGGCCAAGGTGGGCCACCGCGGCCTTGCCCGCGGCATAGGCGGCATCGCCCTGGGCGGTAAGTTCGGCGGTGATCGAACCGATCAGCACGATCCGCCCGCGCTCGCCATCCTTGAACCCGGCAGCGATCATCCGCTTGGCGCCTTCGCGCGCCGTCAGATAGGCCCCGGTGAAATTGGTGGCCATCACCCCGGCAACGTCCGCGGCCGGCACCTCGGTCGAGCGGCCATCGGCAGAGATCCCGGCATTGGCAACCACGGTATCGACCGTGCCGAACCTGGCTTCGGCGGCATCATAGGCGGCAATGATCGAGGCTTCGTCGTTGACATCCATCGCCACGGCCAGTGCGGCATCGCCCAGTTCCTCGGCCAGCGCCGCGATCCGATCAATCCGCCGCGCCCCGATCACCACCCGCGCGCCCTCGCGCACGAACAGCCGCGCAAAATGCGCCCCGAAGCCCGACGAGGCTCCCGTGATGAGCGCGATTCTTCCGGTCATTGCCAGCTGCATTGCCTGTCCCTCTTTTCTTGTCTGATTTTGTCCACGTTCAAAGCCGTCACGCCGCGCGCGGTCAAGCCCGAGGGCAGGGAAATTTTCGTCGGCCAATTTTTGTAAGCGTCACATACAAATTTTTGCCAAGTTTGATCCCGGTCAAGGTGCCGGGGGCAAAGCGGGCAGATGAAGTGGGGCAAGAAAGGAGAGGCTCATGGCAACGAATGCAAACCAGCCCATTCCAGGTACCCACCTGTTCGACGGGGCCGCCGCCCAGAAGGGCTATGCCCTTAATGCGATGTGCTTTTCCTTCAATCACGCAGCAAACCGCGATGCGTTCGTGCGTGATGAAGCGGCCTATATCGATCGCTTCAACCTCACCCCTGCCCAGCGCGAAGCCGTGGCTGCGCGCAACGTGCTGCAGATGATCGCAGCGGGCGGGAACATCTATTACCTCGCCAAGCTTGCCGGGATCCTCGGCCTCAACGTCCAGGACGTGGGCGCGCAGCAGACCGGCATGAGCGTCGAAGGCTTCAAGCAGATGCTGCTCGATCAGGCGAAGAACATTCCGAATGGGGAGACGGTCAATGGCTAAGGTTATCGGTGGGGTCTTCACCAGCCACGTTCCCGCGATCGGCGGGGCCATCGCGCGCGGTGCCCAGGAAGAGCCCTATTGGAAGCCGTTCTTCGATGCCTGGCCGCCGGTGCGCGAATGGCTCGATGTCCAGCGACCCGACGTGATCATCATGTTCTACAACGATCACGGACTGAATTTCTTCCTCGACAAGATGCCGACCTTCGCGGTGGGCGCGGCGCAGACCTATCGCAACGAGGACGAAGGCTGGGGCCTGCCCGCCTTCCCGATCCCCGAAGGCCACGCCGACCTGTCATGGGCGATCATCGAAAAGCTGGTCGAGGAAGAATTCGACATCACGACCTGCCAGGACATGCTGGTCGATCATGCCGCCTCGATCCCGCTGGCGCTCGCCTGGCCGGGCCGCACCGCCCCGGTGAAGATCGTGCCGATCACGATCAACACCGTCCAGCACCCGCTGCCCAGCGCCAAGCGCTGCCTCGCACTGGGCCGCGCAGTCGGCAAGGCGCTGGCCGAATGGCAGGGCAATGAAAAGATCATGGTCATGGGCACGGGCGGGCTTTCGCACCAGCTCGACGGCGAACGCGCCGGCTTCATGAACCCCGAATACGACACCTTCTGCATGGACAACCTGTCGGTCGATCCTGACGCGCTGACCAAGCATTCGGTGCACGAAATCGTCGAACTTTCGGGCACCCAGGGCGTGGAAATCCTCAACTGGATCGCAGCCCGCGGCGCGTTGGGCGAAAACGCGAGCGAAGTGACGCGTTCCTACCACATCCCGATTTCGAACACGGCGGCGGCAGTCATGGTCCTCGAAACCCAGGACGCCAAGGCCAGCGGAACGGCGAATGCGGCGGGAACCCCCGCCTTCGCCTGACACGCTTACCAGTTCTCCCCACCTGGAGCGGCGGTTATCCAACTGCCGCTCTCTTTTTGTCCGCTGTTTGCGGATCAGGCAGGCAAAGCTAGCGCGAAACCAGCGCGTGTAAAGCCGGTGCAGGAAGGGGGTTCAAACCGCCGAGCTGAAGCGACGCAGCGAATCCTGCCGGTAGGGATCGAACAGCGCCGCAATCGTGCGGGCATAAGGCCGCCCATCGGGCAGGATCGCCAGCTTGCCGTCCTTGAGCGCCGCCAGGCCGCGTTCGACGAAGGGCGCGACCTTGCCTGCCGCCTCGAGCGCAAGATCGGCCTCAAGCCGGACTTCGCCCTGGCACAGCAGCGCCTCGATCACCGCGCCGCGGCGCTGATCCTCGACCGAACGGGCAATGCCGTGGGCCGCGGGCAGCACGTCTTGCGACAGCAGCATCCGGTACCGCCCGGCGTTCTTCTCATTCTGCACCAGCAGGTCCGCAAAACAGCTGATCGCCGAGGCCCCCAGACCGATCAGAGTGCGGGCCTGATCATCGGTAAAGCCCTGGAAATTGCGCCGCACCTGCCCCGCCGCCGCAGCCTTGGCCATCGGATCGTGGGGCAGCGCGAAGTGATCGAACCCGATCGCGACATAGCCCGCCTCGGTCAGGCGGCGATAGCCATAGTCGGCCATGGCAAACCGCTGCACCTGATCGGGCAGCGCGCTGGCATCGATCCGGCGCTGGCGCGGCAGCATGTGCGGAACATGGGCATAGCCGAACAGCGCGATGCGATCGGCGCCCAGTTCGATCGTGCGGGCCAGCGTGGCTTCCAGATGATCGAGCGTCTGCCCCGGAAGGCCATACATCAGATCGTAGTTGAGCGAGGTAATCCCCGCCTTGCGCAGCATGGCCGTGGCCGCAACGATATCGGCATCGGGCTGGACGCGTCCGATCGCGGCCTGCAGTTCGGGCGCAAAGGTTTGCACCCCCATGCTGGCATTGGTGACCCCAACCCAGCCCAGCACCTTGCCCCATTCGGCGGTCAGCGTGCGCGGATCAAGTTCGATCGACCAGATCGGATCGACCGTGGCGGTGTGCAGGGTCAAGGCATCGACCAGCCGCACGAAATCGGTCGGCGAAATCGCGTTGGGGCTGCCCCCGCCAAAGGCCACGCGGCGCACCGTGACCCGGCCATCCAGCCGCGCCCCGGTAATCGCGATATCGCGGTGCAGCGCATCGAGGTAGGCGTGCAAACGCTGGGTCTTGTTTGCGGCCCCCGTGTTGCAGCCGCAATACCAGCAGATCTGTTCGCAAAACGGGATGTGGACGTAGAGCGAGACATCGCCGCTGACGCTGCGCAGCGCCGCATCGGCATCCGCCGCGCCTATGCCAGAGCCGAACTCGGCCGCGGTGGGGAAGCTGGTATAGCGCGGGACCGGAGTCTCCAGCAGATCGGGATGATAGGGCCACATGCCGGCCTTATTGCAAAGCCCGCAGGGCGATTCATTGCGAAGGCTCAAATTCCTTCGACTGCCGCTTACGGGAAGATCCGGAGTGGCAGCCCTTGGCGCAGCAGGTGGCAGAGCCGTCCTTGCCGGGCAATTGCTGGCCATCGACCGGAACCTGGACCATGTGAACCAGCCCATCGCCGGTGCAGAACGGCACCAGCAAGGTCGCTCCCCGTGCCGGAACCGAAAGATTGAGCGCCGCCGGCAGCAAGGCCGCCAAGGCAAATTCGGTCAGCCCCCTCACGCCTTCGGCTCCTCTTCATCATCGATCAGGATCCGTGCCGCCGCGCCGTCGAGATCCTCGAACTGGCCGCGCTTCAAGGCCCAGAAGAAGGCAACGAGGCCCAGCCCGCCCATGCCCAGCGCCACCGGGATCAGGATCGCCAGCCCGTTCATCGTGCCGCCCCCACCAGCCGCAGCGAATTGGCGATCACCACCAGCGAAGAGGTCGACATCGCCACTGCCGCGATCAGCGGGGTGACATGGCCAGCCATCGCCAGCGGCACGGCCAGCAGGTTGTAACCGATCGCCATGACGAAATTCTCGCGCACCACCTTCATCGTCCGGCGCGATGCCGAAATCGCACGCGGGATCGCATCGAGCCCATCGCCCAGGAACACGAGATCTGCCGCCTGGCGGCCCACATCGCTGGCCGTGCCCGGCGCGATCGAGGCATCGGCGGCGGCCAGCGCAGGGCCATCGTTGAGCCCGTCGCCCGCCATCAGCACCTTGTGGCCGGCGCCCTGCAGCCGGGCGATCGCCTGCTGCTTGTCCTGCGGCGAGGCGGCAGCCTGGGCATCAAGCCCGGTCGCGCGGGACACTTCGGCCACGGCGGCGGCATTGTCGCCCGACAGGATCGCCGGCTCCACGCCCAGCGCCGTCAGCCGCGCCAGCGCCGCATCTGCGCCGGGGCGCAGCCGGTCGGCAAAGGGGATCAGCCAGGCCGGCTGGCCAGCAATGTCGAGCGCGGTTGCGATCCCGCTGGCCGCTTCGGGCCGGCGCAGGGCCACGGCCTGATCATTCCACAGCGCGCGCACGCCTTGCCCGGCTTCTTCCTGGACCTGGGTCAACGCCGCCGGTTTGATCCCGCGCCCGGCCAGCGCCTCGGCCAGCGCGCGCGACAGCGGATGCCGGCTGTGCGAGGCAAGCCCCAGCGCCACGGCCGCGGCATCCTGTGGCAGGGCATCCAGCACCGCCCCATCGGGCAGCGGGCGCCCCAGCGTAAGCGTGCCGGTCTTGTCGAGCAGGACGCGGTCGATCATGGTCAGGCGTTCGAGCGCAGAACCATCCTTGACCATGATCCCGCGCTTCATCAGCGCCCCGCAGGCCACGACCTGCGCCACCGGCACGGCCAATCCCAGCGCGCAAGGACAGGTGATGATCAGCACGGCGATGGCATAGACCAGCGACTGGTGCACCCCCGCGCCCGCGATCATCCATCCCGCAAAGGTCAGCGCGGCCAGCGTATGGACCGCCGGCGCATAGAGCCGCGAAGCCCGATCAGCGATGCGGACATAGGCCGAGCGGACCTGGCCCGAGGCATCCATCAGCCGCGCGATTTCGGCCAGCGTCGTACCCTGGCCGGCGGCGGTCACCCGCACGTCGACCGGGTTTTCCAGATTGAGCGTGCCAGCCAGCACGGCATCACCGACCCGGGCCAGCACCGGTGCGCTTTCACCCGTCAGCAGCGATTGGTCGAACCGGCTTTCACCGGTCACGATCTCGCCATCGGCAGCCAGCCGTTCGCCGGCCGCGAGGCGCATGGTCATGCCGGGGACGAGGTCGAGCGCCGGGAGCCAATCAAGCCCCCCACCCGGCGCGAGGACCATCGCCCCCGGAGCTGCCTGGCGCAGCAAGGCATCGACCCCGGCACGGGCGCGGTCGCGCATCCCGGCATCGAGCGCACGCCCGGCAAGCAGAAACAGCAGCAGCATCAGCGTGCCATCGAACCAGGCTTCTTCGCCGTGATGCGCCGTCTCCCACAGGCTGAGCCCGGTGGCGAGCGTAACGCCGATCGAAATCGGCACGTCCATGTTGGTGGTACGGCGGCTGAGCGCGCTCCACGCCGAGGTGAAGAACGGGCGCCCGGCGTAAAGGATCGCGGGCACCCCGATCGCCGCCGACAGCCAGTGGAACAGGTCGCGCGTCGCGCCTTCCGCGCCCGACCAGATGCTGACCGACAGCAGCATCACATTCATGCAGGCAAAGCCCGCGACGGCCAGCGGTGCCAGCAGCGGCTTCACCGCCGATGCGGGCGCATCCAGCTCTTCGCCGCGCGGCTGACTGGCAAACCCGATATTCCCCAGCGCGTCGACCAGTTGGGGCAGGGTCACGCCCGGATCATGTTCGACCCGGACCTGCCGCGCGGTGAGGTTGACGCGGGCGCCCGACACCCCGGGCACCGCCCCCAGCCCGCGTTCGACCTTGGCCATGCAGCCGGCGCAATGCATCCCCGGGACAACCAGCACGGTCGTCTCGGGGGCATCGCTGTCCAGCTGGCGGGCCGATGCGGTCACAGCAGGGTTTGCTCGGTGCGCCAGCGGGTCTTACCGGCATCGGCTTCGATCCGCAGCGTCCAGCGGCCCTGCGGCAGCGGCTTGTCCGACAACCACGAGCCATCGGCCTGACGCTGGAACTTCAGCATCTGATCGGGCAGACGGCCCAGCGGATGACGCGCATCGCCCGCCAATACGGCGTTGGCGGGCGCCCCTGCCAAGGTCACCGAAACCCGGCCATCGGCATCGCGCGTGGCCTTGGCCTGCCAGCCCAGCGCCTTTTCGCGGGCCGCCTCGTCCAGCCACTTGTTGTAGTGCTGGCTGGCTACATAGCTGTTTTCCACCACCTCGCCCCCGAAGGTCGAGATCGCGCTGCGCGCCATGTAGATGTTCACCGTGATGACCACCGTGAAAAACGCCACCAGGATCATCGCGATATGCCGCCCGGTGAACGGACCGGTGGTAAAGGCCTTGAACATCATTCTTCTCCTTCGTCGGGCGCATCGAAGCGCACGTCGCTGGTATCCCCGCCACCTTCGGCATCAACCGCGCGCAGCACGAACTTGAAGTGCTGTTCCTTGGCCCCGCTCGGCGCGATCACATAGATCCGCAGCGGATCGACGCGGTCTGGCTCGACCAGCACCTTGACGCTGCGCGCCGCCTGTTCGCGGGGCATGTCGTCGGTCCACATCCGGCCGCCGGGCAGGCCGTCGATGGTCACTTCCATCGGGCGCGGCCGGGCTTCCATGTTGCGCAGCTTGACCGTGTAGTCGTTGCGGACCTCGCCGCTCGACTGCAGGGTATAGGGCGGATTGCGATCCTTCTGCACGGCGATGTCGATGCGGGTGCGCGCGCCCAGCGCGAACAGCAAGGCCGCGCCGATTGCCGCCCAGACGCCGGTGTAGATCAGCGTGCGGGTGTGGAACAGCGCCTTGGTGATCGGACGCGGCGCGCCGCCTTCGCGCTCGATCTTGCAATCTTCCAGCGTGGCATAGTCGATCAGCCCGCGCGGACGGCCAACCTGCGCCATCACGCTGTCGCAGGCATCGATGCACAGCGCGCAGGTGATGCAGCGGATGTCCGGCCCATTGCGAATATCATAGCCCGTCGGGCAGACATTGACGCACTGGTTGCAGTCAACGCAATCGCCCACGGCGCCGGGGTTCTTTTCCGCCTTCTTGACGCTGCCGCGC
>JAYSCF010000014.1:0-16324 GCA_041915005.1 Novosphingobium sp. | reverse complement strand
TTGTCGGGATAGACGAACGGCTGACCAACCGAATACTTGTAGGCCATGGCGGCGATGGTCGGCATCTTCGCGATCAGGCGGTGGCTGGCGATCTTGCGCTGCACCGGATCGGCGATGTCGGTGGAATCATGGTAAAACGCCGAAAGCGCGCCAACCACGCCGCACATCACGGCCATCGGGTGGGCATCGCGGCGGAACCCGCTGTAGAAGCTGGTCAGCTGCTCATGCACCATGGTGTGGCGGGTGATGGTGTTGGTGAAGGTTTCCAGCTCATTGGCGCTCGGCAGTTCGCCGTTGAGCAGCAGATAGCTGACTTCCATGAAGCTCGAATTTTCGGCCAGCTGGCCGATCGGATAGCCGCGATGCAGCAGCACGCCTTCATCGCCATCGATGTAGGTCAGCGCGCTTTCGCAGCTCGCGGTCGAGGTGAACCCCGGGTCATAGGTGAACAGGCCCGATTGGCCATAGAGCTTGCGAATATCGACAACGTCCGGACCGACACTGCCCGAAAGGATCGGAAGGTCGAAATCCTTGCCTTCCGCGTTCAACTTAGCCTGGTTGCCCACCTGTCTTACTCCTCAAGCTTACTGCGCGGGGGCGGGGGCGGAAGCCTGAGCGGCGATGCGCGCCAAGCTTTCGTCCCGACCGAGCAGAACCAAAACATCGAATATACCCGGGGAGGTAGTCTGCCCCGTTAGCGCGGCCCTAAGGGGTTGCGCAAGCTTTCCAAGCCCGAGGCCGAGTTCGCCGGCCATGGCTTTCAATTCGGCCTCAAGGGATTCGAGCGCCCAATCGCCCGCGGTTGCAAGCCGCTGGTGCACCTGCCCGAGCAAGGCGCGGGCATCATCCGTCAGCAGTGCGGCGGCCTTTTCCTCGATCGCCAGCGGGCGCTTGGCGAACAGGAACGCCGCGCTGGCGGCCAGTTCGTTTACGTCCTTGGCGCGGACCTTGAGCACGGGCATGGCCTGTTCGAGCAGCGCCAGATCGGCACCATCCGCAAGTTTGGGGGCAACCAGGGCTGCCAGCCGGGCATCGTCTGCCTCGCGCAGGTAGTGGCCATTGAGATTGAGCAGCTTGGCCAGGTCAAAACGCGAAGCGCCCTTGCCAACGTGGCCAATATCGAACCACTCGACGGCCTGCTCGCGGCTGATGATTTCGTCATCGCCGTGGCCCCAGCCCAGGCGCAGCAGGTAATTGAACAGGGCTTCGGGAAGGATGCCCATGTCATCGCGGTAGGCATCGACCCCAAGCGCGCCGTGGCGCTTGGACAGCTTTGCGCCATCAGCGCCATGGATCAGCGGCACATGGCCATAGACCGGATCGGGCCAGCCCCCTTCGACTTCGTGCATCCCGCGGATGATCAGCAGCTGCCGGAAGGCGTTGTTGATGTGGTCGTCGCCGCGGATCACGTGGGTCACGCCCATGTCGTGATCGTCAACCACCACCGCGAGCATGTAGGTCGGGGTGCCATCCGAACGCAGCAGGATGAAATCATCCAGTTCGCTGTTGGCAACGGTAATCGGGCCCTGAACCTCGTCTGCAATGGTCGTTTCCCCATCGCGCGGGGCCTTGATCCGCACCACATAGGGCATGTCGGCCGGCCAGGTATCGGGCCCTGCATCGCGCCATTCGCTGACAATGCGGAACGGGCGGCGCTCGGCCTGGGCGGCTTCGCGGCGGGCCACCAGTTCTTCCTGGGTCAGGTAGCAGCGATAGGCATAGCCATGCTCAAGCAGCTTGTGCGCAACCTCGGCATGGCGATCCGAGCGGGCGAACTGGAAGGTTGCCGGTTCGTCGCCCATCAGGCCCAGCCATTCGAGCCCGTCAAAGATCGCGGCGATCGCCGGTTCGGTCGAACGGGCGCGGTCGGTATCCTCGATCCGCAGCAGGTACTTGCCGCCGTGATGGCGCGCGAACAACCAGTTGAACAGCGCGGTACGGGCACCGCCAATATGCAGGTAGCCGGTCGGTGAGGGCGCAAACCGCGTGACGACGCCGCGACCCGTTGTCGCCGCTTCGTTTACGCTATTGCTTGCCATCAATCGTACCTTCCTGTCCTGTAGCGCCATGGTCAGCAACGCGTCGCCAGATTTGCCGACACCCGCCGCCGTGCCCGAAGGCGCTGCACTGCAACATGGCCATTGGCGCAAGCGCAAAGACTTGGCAAGCGGACTTCGCCATGTCGAGCATTTCCTTGGCGCTTCGGCCTTTGATCGCGGCCCATGGCTGGTCGTGGGGCTGGCCGCCGGAATTGCGGCGTGGTTCGTATTGCCAAGCCCGGCGGCCTGGATCGCAGTGATTTCAGGTAGCATCCTCATCAGCGTGCTTGCCGCCGCGACGGCTCGATTGAATGGGGCCTTTCCCTATTTGGGGCAGTCGCTTGGCACGATGGCGCTGATGCTTGCAGCCGGCTGCGGCCTGGCATGGGGAAAATCGGCGCTGGTCGGCACCCCGCCAATCGCCCGCCCGCTGGTGCAAACAATTGATGGGCGGGTGCTGGGGCGCGAAGAGCGCCCGGCCGAGGGCCGAGTGCGGCTGCTGCTTGCCATTCGCGAGCCGCAGAGCGGGCGGGCGGTTCGGATCCGGCTCAATGTCGATCGCGGTCAGGACACACCGGCAGCCAGCGAAGGCGCGCTGGTGCAGGTGCGGGCCCGTCTGGTCCCGCCGGCACCGCCGATGCTGCCGGGAGCCTATGATTTTGCCCGGGCAGCTTGGTTTTCCGGGCTGGCGGCCACCGGCACGGCGCTCGCCCCGCTCAAGGTGCTTGCGCCCGGGCAGGAGGGCGGGGTGATCGCGCCGTTGCAGCGCCGCCTTTCGGCCCATGTTCGCGCCAATCTGGATGGCACGCCCGGGGCCATCGCGGCAGCCTTTGCCAGCGGTGACCGCGGCGCGATCGCCCCGGCAGACGAGGACGCGATGCGCGATGCCGGGCTTACCCACCTGCTGTCGATCAGCGGCCTGCATGTCAGCGCGGTGATCGCCGCTGCCTATGTCATGGCGCTCAGGCTGCTGGCGCTGTTCCCGTGGCTGGCGCTGCGAATGCGCCTGCCGATCGTAGCGGCTGCTGCGGGGGCGCTTGCCGGGATTGGCTATACCGTGCTGACCGGCGCCGAAGTGCCGACGATCCGCAGTTGCATCGGGGCGGTGCTGGTGTTGCTGGCCCTGGTCCTGGGCCGGGAACCCTTGTCGCTGCGCATGGTCGCGGTTGCCGCGGCGCTGGTGCTGGTGTTCTGGCCCGAAGCGCTGATCGGCCCGAGCTTCCAGATGAGTTTTGGTGCGGTGATCGCGATCGTCGCGCTGCATGGGGCCGAGCCGGTCCGCGCCTGGTTCGCCCCGCGCGAGGAGCCGTGGTGGGCTGCCGGCCTGCGCCATATGGGCTCGCTACTGCTCACCGGGTTCGTGATCGAACTGGCGCTGATGCCGATCGGGCTGTTCCATTTCCACCGCGCCGGGATCTACGGCGCATTCGCCAATGTGCTTGCGATCCCGCTGACCACGCTGGCCTCGATGCCGCTGATCGCGCTGGCGCTGCTCGCCGACATGGCCGGGGCCGGGGCGCCGCTGTGGTGGTTGGCGGGCAAGTCGCTTGAAGCGCTCTTGGCGCTGGCACATTGGACCGCGGCGATGCCGGGCGCGGTTACGACCTTGCCGACGATGGGGCGCGGGGCCTTTGCCCTGTTTCTTGGCGGTGGGTTGTGGCTTGCGCTGTGGACCGGGCCGGTCCGGCTATGGGGGCTGGTTCCGGCCAGTCTCGGCACGTTCTTGCTGGCCATGGCGCAGCCGCCGGACGTGCTGGTGTCAGGCGATGGCCGCCATGTCGGCATCGTTGGCGACAATGGCGATCTCTATCTGCTGCGGGAAAGCCGCAGCGATTATGTTCGCGACAACCTGACCGAACTGAGCGGCATGAATGGCATGCTGCGCTTGTTCGAGGCCTGGCCGGGCGCGCGCTGCAATCGCGATCTCTGCATCCTGCCGGTGCGGCGCGGTACACGCGATTGGACGCTGCTGATCACGCGGGGGCGCGATCTGATCGAGCGACCCGCGCTGATCGCCGCCTGTCGCAACGCCGATATCGTGATCGCCGATCGCCGCCTTCCGTATTGGTGCGCCCCGCGCTGGATCAAGGTCGACCGCCGCAGCCTTGCCAGCAGCGGCGGCCTGGCGATCGATCTTGAACGCCAGCAAATCGACAGCGTTGCAGCCGGACAAGGCGCGCATGGCTGGTGGCGGCCTGCGCAAAACCGCCAGAATCGGCGCTCCGCGCCCTAGCGCCTCCGCCTTAGTGGTAGCGGCGCAGCAATCCTGCCAGCTTGCCCTGAACGATCACTTCGCCGGGATTATAGATCTGCGGTTCGTAAGCCGCGTTGGCTGGATCGAGGCGGACCTTGCCGTTTTCGCGGCGCAGGTACTTGAGCGTGGCTTCTTCGCCGCGCACCAGGGCCACCACGATTTCACCGTCACGCGCCGCATCGGTGCGGCGGATCAGCGCGTAATCGCCATCGAAGATTCCGGCTTCAACCATCGAATCGCCCGACACTTCAAGCGCATAGTGTTCACCCGCGCCAAGCAGGGCGGCGGGCACCGGCAGCATGGCCGAGGTTTCCAGGGCTTCGATCGGAACGCCAGCGGCGATCCGCCCATGGAGCGGAATTTCGATCACGTCGTTAGCCGGGGCGGGCCTGGCTTCCGGCGGACGGATCACGGCAGCAGTGGCCGCATTGCCGTTGGCCGCGCGGGGCGGAGCCTTGCCGCCCACGTCGTCAGGCTGACGCAGCACTTCAAGTGCGCGGGCGCGGTTGGGCAGGCGGCGAATGAACCCGCGCTCTTCCAGTGCAGAGATCAGGCGGTGCACACCCGACTTGGACTTGAGATCGAGCGCTTCCTTCATTTCCTCAAACGAGGGCGACACACCCGATTCTTCGAGCCGGGTCTGGATGAAGCGGATCAGTTCGTGCTGCTTGCGGGTCAGCATGGGTGCGGCCTCCGTGGGAACAGAGCGCGGGAGATGAGAATGTTCCAGCGCCGTTCAGTGAACGAATGCGGAACAATTAAGCAACATAGTGAATCGAGTCAAGCCATTCCGGCCGCATCGAACAGATAGCACGAAACCATCTCTCCGGCCTCGGCCAGAGGTGCCGCCGCTGCCCGATCGATCAGCGCATTGCTGGCCGCCAGCGTTGCCAAGGCACCGCTATCCTGGTTGATCCGGGCGGAGACGCCGGCACCGTCCCAGCGTGCGCGCAGGAATTCACGGCGCGTACCGCCGGGGCCGAGAGGTTCGGCAACCCGGGCCAGAACCGCGCGGGGCAGGGGACTGGCAGCACCCAACAGATGGCGCAGCAACGGCAGAAGAAACAGATAGGCCGTGACATGGCTCGACACCGGGTTGCCCGGCAGCCCCACCACCAGCTGCGCGCCGCGCCGGGCGACCAGCAGCGGCTTGCCGGGCTTGATTGCAACTTTCCAGAAATCGAGCTGCGCGCCCCACTCGGCCAGCGCGGGGCGGATCAGGTCGTGGTCTCCGACCGAAACCCCGCCGCTGGTGACGATCACATCGGCTTGTCTGGCCTGGGCCAGCGCCGCAGCCAGGGCGTCCAGCGAATCCGCGACTGGCCCAAGCCGCGTCACATCACACGGCAATCCGGCACACAGCGCGGCAAGCATGACCCCGTTGCTGGCCGGGATCTGATGGGGCGGACACAGCGCAGGATCGGCGGCCAGTTCATCGCCGCTATCGATCACCACCACGCGTGGGCGGCGGCGCACCGCAACATGGCTGTGGCCGGCACCGATGGCGAGTGCCAGCTGCGCCGGGCCCAGCGCAGTGCCTGCGCTGAGCAGCTGGGCGCCATCGGCAAAATCCCCGCCGCAGCGGCGAATGTGCTTGTGCGCCGGGGCAGGTGGCGACCCGGTCAGCATCAACAGATCGCCGTCGCGCTGTGCGTCTTCCTGAAGCAGCACCATGTCGGCCCCGGCAGGAACATGCGCCCCGGTGGAAATTCGTAGCGCCTCACCCGTGCCGACAGTTCCGGCAAAGGGATGCCCGGCCGCACTTTCCCCGATCACCCGCCACGGCCCAGGCAGGTCGGCGCTGCGCAGCGCATAGCCATCCATTGCCGACAGATCAGCCGCAGGCTGGGTCCGGCGCGCGATCAGCGGTTCGGCCAGATAGCGCCCCAGGGCTTCGTCCACCGGAACACGCTCGATCGCCAGCGGGCTGGCAAGCGCAAGCAATCGCGCCTGGGCTTCCTCGAGCGTAAGCGGGGCGGCCATCAGGCCGGCGCCTTCCAGTCGCCCGACTTGCCACCGCGCTTTTCGATCAGCTTGAGGTCGGAAATGACCATGCCCTTGTCGAGCGCCTTGGCCATGTCATAGATCGTCAGCAGGGCAACCGATGCCGCGGTGAGGGCTTCCATTTCCACCCCGGTCTTGCCGGTCAGTGCGGCGCTGGCTGTTGCCCGCAGCGCCCCGTCCTCGAAAGTGAAATCGACCGTCACCGCATCGAGCGCCAGCGGATGACACAGCGGAATGATGTCTGCGGTCTTCTTGGCGGCCATGATCCCGGCGATGCGGGCGGCTGCCAGGACATCGCCCTTGGGGGCATCGCCCGCACGGATTGCGGCAAGCGCCTGAGACGACATCGCGATCCGGCCAGAGGCGATCGCCACGCGCTGGGTGGGTGCCTTGCCCCCGACATCGACCATGCGGGCATTGCCCGCCGCATCGAGATGGGTCAGTTCAGCCACAGAGCAGCGCCCGGGTTGCAGCTTCGACATCGGCCTGGCGCATCAGGCTTTCGCCAACCAGGAACGTGCGCGCGCCGCAAGCCGAAAGACGCACGAGATCGGCGTGAGAATTGATCCCGCTTTCGCTGACCAACAAGGTGCCTTCGGGCGCCAGCGGAGCAAGCCGCTCGGTCGTGGCGATATCGGTAACGAAGCGCTTGAGATCGCGGTTGTTGACCCCGATCAGCCGGCTCTTGAGCTGCGCGGCGCGTTCCATTTCCGCTTCGTTGTGGACTTCGACCAGCACGTCCATACCGCGTTCAAGTGCGGCGGCCTCGATTTCGGCCATCTGCGCATCATCCAGCGCGGCAACGATGATCAGGATCGCATCGGCTCCAATGGCGCGGGCTTCGGCCACCTGCCAGGGGTCGACCATGAAATCCTTGCGCAGCACCGGAAGATCACAGGCCGCGCGCGCCGCGACGAGATAGTCCTCGTGTCCCTGGAAGTAAGGCGCATCGGTGAGAATCGAAAGGCACGCGGCGCCGCCCGCCTGATAGGCGCGGGCATGGGCCGGCGGATCGAAATCGGGGCGGATCAGGCCCTTGGACGGGCTGGCCTTCTTGATCTCGGCGATCAGGGCAAAGCCGCTGGCGGCGCGCTGGCGCAGGGCAGCTTCAAAGCCGCGCGGGGCCGTCTGCTGGGCGGCGCGGGCATCAAGCTCGGCCAGGCTGGCAAGCGGCTTTCGCGCCGCCACTTCGCCGCGCTTGGTGTCGCAGATTTCAGTCAGCTTGTCGGTCATTTCACCATCTCGATCCAGCAGCCGAGCAGGGCCTTGGCGAGTCCCTTGTCGATCGCCTCGGCAGCTTCTTCCACGCCTTCGAACCAGTCTTCGGCCACGCCGGCCACGACCAGCGCCGCGGCTGAATTCAGCAGTACGGCATCGCGGTAGGCCCCGGGCTCACCGTCGAGCAGCCGGGTGAGGGCAGCCGCGTTGTAGCTTGCATCGCCGCCGCGCAGATCATCCAGCGGATGCGAAGCCAGACCGGCGTCCTCGGGGCGCAGTTCGGCGGGCAAGAGCGGCAGGCCGATGCTGGCCATGTAGCTGGTGCCCGCGATGGAGAGTTCATCAAGCCCCTCGGCGCCCGAAACGATCAGCGCGGCTTCGGCATCAAGCAATTGCATCGCATCGCGGTAAAGCGCGATCAGCGAGGGATGGGCGACCCCCACCAACTGGCGGCGAACCCCGGCCGGATTGGCCAACGGCCCCAGCAGGTTGAAAATCGTGCGCCGTCCCAGCGCCTTGCGGATCGGTGCGATCCGGGCCAGCGCCGGATGGTGACGCTGGGCGAAGAAGAACGCGATGCCGACTTCTGCCAGGGTCGCCTGCGCGCGTTCGCTGGCATTGGCAAGGTTGAGGCCCAGCGCTTCCAGCGTGTCGGCGGTGCCGGCGAGGCTTGAAGCGGCGCGGTTGCCGTGTTTGGCCACGGGCACTTCGCAGGCCGCGACCACGATCGCGGTGGCGGTTGATACGTTAAGGCTGTGCTGCCCATCGCCGCCGGTGCCGCAAACGTCGATTGCGCCCTGCAGCCCCGGCGCCCGGATCATGCGGGCGCGCATCGCGGTGGCGGCGCCCGCCAATTCCTGTGCCGTTTCGCCACGATCGGCGATTTCAATCAGGACGGCGGCAATTTCCTCATCCGACAGCGCACCGTCGAGCATTCGCCCGAACAGCGTTTCAGCTTCGGCCAGGGTCAGGCTCATGCCAGTTCGCGCACCGGCAGTCCGCAGATCCGCAGGAAATTGGCGAGCATTTCGTGGCCGTGCTCGGTCGCAATGCTTTCCGGGTGGAACTGCACCCCGTGGATCGGCAGTTCCTTGTGCCGGAAGCCCATGACATGGCCATCATCGGACGTGCAATTGACCACCAGCCCATCGGGCACATCGTCAACGATCAACGAGTGATAGCGCGTGGCCGTAAAGGGCGAGGGCAGCCCGGCGAACAGCCCGGTCCCATCGTGAGTGACCGGCGAGGTCTTGCCGTGCATAAGGCCGCCGCGCACGACCTGCCCGCCAAAGTACTGGCCGATCGACTGGTGGCCCAGGCACACGCCCAGCAAGGGCAGCCCGGCATCGGCGCATGCGCCAACCAGATCGAGGCTGATTCCAGCCTCGTTCGGCGTGCACGGACCGGGCGAGATCAGGAAGCCCTTTGCGCCCGATGCCACGGCCTGTTCGGCAGTGATTGCGTCGTTGCGCACCACTTCAACCTTAGCGCCCAGTTCCATCAGGTAGTGGACGAGGTTCCAGGTAAAACTGTCGTAATTGTCGATGACCAGGATCATGCCGGCTCCCATAGTCGCAGCGCGCGGGATTTGCCAGCTAAGCTTGCTTGCCGGCGAACCGGTCACTCGCACGGACCAGGCCATCGGTGATCCCGGGCTCGGTATAGAGATGACCGCCATCGGGCACGATCTGCAATTCCACTTCGGGCCAGGCCTGTTTCAGCGCCCAGGCCGCGGCCGGCGGGGTGCAGCAATCGTGCCGGCCCTGAACGATGATCCCGGGAATGCCCCACAGCCGGTGGGCATTGCGCAGCAGTTGATCGGGTTCCAGCCAGCAATCGTGGCGGAAATAATGGTTTTCGATCCGGGCGACGGCAACCGCATGATCATCGTCGGTAAAGTCCGCCATCATTGCTGGATCGGGCAGCAGGGTCACGGTCACCGCCTCCCACATGCTCCAGGCCTTGGCAGCGGCGAGACGCACGGCAGGATCGTCGCTGGTCAGGCGGCGGTGATAGGCTTCCAGCAGTTCGGCGCGCTCTGCCTCGGGAATGTGACCGATGAATTCGGCAAAGGCTTCCGGGTAAAGCGCGCTCGCGCCATAGGTGTAAAGCCAGTCAAACTCGCTCTGGCTGCCGAGAAAAATCCCGCGCAGCACCAGTTCGCTGACCCGTTCGGGATGGGTCTGGGCATAGGCGAGTGACAGGGTTGAGCCCCACGATCCGCCAAACACCAGCCACTGTTCATGCCCGGCCATTTCGCGCAGAGCCTCGATATCGGCAACCAGGTGCCAGGTGGTATTGGCATCGAGGCTGGCAAAGGGGGTGGAGCGTCCGCAGCCCCGCTGGTCGAACAGCAGGACGTCATAGAGCGCGGGATCGAACTGGCGGCGCTGTCCGGCACTGCATCCGCCGCCTGGGCCGCCGTGCAGGAACACTGCCGGCTTGCCGCCCGGCGTGCCGCACCGCTCCCAGTAAAGGCTGTGCCCATCGCCCACGTCCAGCATCCCGCTGGCATAGGGCTCGATCGGCGGATAGAGCGTGCGGCGCTGGTCCACCGCGCTCACTTCTGCGCCATCAGCTTGGCCAGATCGGCCTTCCAGAACTTGGCCCAGGTGTGGGTGCCGTGCCCCTTGGTTTCCGGGCTGTAGGGCAGCAGGATGAACTGCGCGCGGGGCATTTCCTTTACCTGCTGCTGGGCCATGCCCATTTCCGGCGGATTGATGAAATCGTCCGAACTGTTGATCCACAGCACCGGCACCGTGATCTGACCAAGCTTGCCCGCGGGGTTGTAGTTGCGCGAGGAATCGAGCTGGTAGATCTGGTCGTTGGCATCAAGATCACCCGCCGCGCGCGCGGCATAGCTCTGTGCAAGATAGTCCTCGGCCTTGGCGCGGGTCGGGAACTGGGCCTGCAGCCCCCAGGCATTCGCACCGGCAATCATCGAGATATAGCGCGCGGTGCGCAGGCCCTGTTCGGGCTGGGTGGTGTAGTTTCCGCCGTTCCACAGTGGATCTGCCTCGATCGCGTCGATCGACATCTTGCGCCACATGCGGTTGCGCCCGGCAATCTCCACTGCATTGCAGGCAAACGGGGCAAGGCGGCGCGCAAATCCGGGGTGCGTTTCCCCCCAAACGAACGCGTGCATGCAGCCCATCGAGGTGCCGAGGATCAGTTCGAGCCGTTTGACCCCGAGCCCTTCGGTCAGCATGCGGTATTGGGCCTGGACCATGTCGTCATAGTCATAGCGCGGGAAGTTCATCTTCAGCGCCTCGCTTGGCCTGGAACTTTGCCCGTGCCCGAGATTGTCCGGCAGGATCACGTAATATTTCGTGATGTCGAGCGGCTGGCCGGGCCCATAAAGCTCATCGGCAAATTGCGGGCGGAAGAATTGCGCACCCGAACCCCCAGTGCCGTGAAGGATCATCACAGCGTTGTCGATCTCTCCGCGGGCATCGCGATGCGGCGTGCCCAGCATCGTGACGTGCATTTTCAGCCCCGGCATGGTCGCACCATCGCCAAAGGTGAACGTGTTCAACACCACATCGCGTTCGGCGGCACGTTTCTGCCAATCCTCCGCCTGGGCAGGAACGGCGAACAGGGCGGAGAGAGCCGCAAGGGCAGGAAGCAATTTACGCATGCCAGTAAGCTACCGCCACTACCGGCAGGGTCAAGCTATTGCCCGAAGCTGACCTCGCCCGCCACGCGCACGGCTTCGCGCGCCGCCGCGATCAAGGCGCCGGCCTTGGCTTCGCATTCGCGCTGCTCATAGGCCGGATCGCTGTCTGCCACGATGCCTGCGCCGGCCTGAACGTGCAGCGTGCCGTCCTTGACCACACCGGTGCGCAGCACGATGCAGCTGTCCAGATTGCCGTCGGGCGCGAAATAGCCGACCCCGCCCGCATAGGCGCCGCGGGTTTCCGGTTCGAGTTCAGCAATGATCTGGCAAGCGCGAACCTTGGGGGCGCCGCTGACGGTGCCGGCGGGAAAACCGGCGAACATCGCATCGATCGCATCGTGGTTGGCCGCATCAAGCTGGCCGACCACGTTCGAAACGATGTGCATCACGTGGCTGTAGCGCTCTACGGTGTAGCTTTCGGTGACCCGCACGGTCCCGGCCTCTGCCACCCGGCCAACATCGTTGCGGCCCAGATCGAGCAGCATCAGGTGTTCGGCACGTTCCTTGGGATCGGCCAGCAAGCTGATTTCGTTGGCCTTGTCCTCTTCGGCGGACTTGCCGCGCGGGCGGGTACCAGCGATCGGACGAATGGTGACTTCGCCGTCGCGCACCCGTACGAGGATTTCGGGGCTCGACCCGGTCAGCGCAAAGCCCGGCAGGTCGAGGAAATAGAGGAAGGGCGACGGGTTCACCCGGCGCAGCGCGCGGTACAGCGCCAGCGGGGGCAGGGTGAAGGGCGAGGTGAAACGCTGCGCCAGCACCACCTGGAAGATGTCGCCCGCCTCGATATAGCCCTTCGCCTTGGCGACCATTTCAGCATAGCGCCCGGCGGGCAGCACCGGGGTCACCGCGGGTTCGGGCAGGTTGGCATCGCGGCTGATCGCCGGAACCGGATCGCCCAATCGCCGCAAGGCCTGCTCGATCCGCTCCTGCGCGGCTTCAAGTGCACGCTCGGGCGCCGCATCGCTCGGCCACACCGGGGCCACGCAAAACAGTTCGTCGCTGAGGCGATCAAGCACCAGGATCAGCGCCGGGCGAACAAACAGCATGTCCGGCAGGTCCAGCTCGTTGTCGGCCGGGCGCGGCAGCTTTTCGACCAGACCATAGGTTTCGTAGCCAAAGTAGCCAACCAGGCAGGCCAGAACCGGCGGGAGCGCCGCGGGCACGTCGAACTTGCAGGTTTCGACCAGCGCACGCAGTTCAGCCAGGCTGTCACCGGCAAGCGGGGCGAACGCTTCGCGATCGTGGCGCCAATAGCGGTTGATCTCGGCCGCCGCGCCTTTGGCCCGGAACACCAGATCGGGATCCAGCCCAAGCAGGCTGTAGCGCCCGCGCACTTCGCCGCCCTCGACGCTTTCCAGCAGGAAATCGCCGCGACCGTCCTCGATCAGCTTCACCGCCGCGCCAACCGGCGTTTCGGTGTCAGCAATCAGCCGGCGCCAGATGACGCCCGGCCGCCCCGATGCCAGCGCGGCCTTGGCCGTGTTCCAGTTCTCGGGATGCGGGCTGGTCATGGCGGGTGCGCTCAGTTGCCGCCGCCAAGCCGGGTGCGGGCCGCCTTGATCGCGGCGTCGTTGCGCTTGACGCCCACGACATTGGCCATCGCCGCGCGCAGTTCATCGCCATATTCGCCGCCGTAGGTCTGGGCGATGCTCTTGGCGAAACCGGCAAGGCGCGGATCGTTCCCGGCCACCTGGCCCGGAATGACGTTGGCAACGCTCACCACATACCAACCCCGGTTGCGGGGGGCGGCTATCAGGTGGGTCTTGCCCTTGGCGGTCGAGAACAGCAGCAGCACCGGCGGCGGGGCCTTGTCGCCCAGCGCCTGGACCTGCTGGCGCAGCATGTCGACCCGGTCGACCGGCGGCAGGGCCACGCCCAGTTGCTGCATGGCCGCGCCCGGTTCGGCGCCCTTGGCAATCAGGCCCTGAAGACGCTCGGCCGCAGCCTTGGCCGCCTGGGCGCCCTTGGCAAGCGTGATGTCGCCAACCACTTGGCCGCGCAGCTGTTCAAGCGGCGGCGCAGCGGCGGGTTCGATGGTCGAAACGTCGAAAACCACGAACGACTTGCCGGCTTCAACCTCGGCCAGCTGGGCCTGGCCTTCACCTTCCATCATGAAGGCGGTCTGCACGACCTTGGTCAGCACAGCCGGAGCCTTTTGAGCGGCATTGCCGAACACCGACCCGTCTGCCGTCAGCAGCGGGGTGGTGGCGATGGTCAGGTTCAGCTCCTTGGCAACATCGGCCAGGCTTGCGCCGTTGCTGAACTCGTCTTCGATCTTGGCCGAAAAATCGGTCAGCGCGGCGCGCTGCTTTTCAGCGGTGATTTCGCCAACCAGTTCGCTGCGCGCCTGGTCGAGCGTCTTGCCGGCCTTGCCGTCAACCGCGTCCACCCGCAGCAGCAGCCAGCCAAGCGGCGCCTTGACCGGGCCGATCAGCTTGCCATTGCCGGCGGCGAACACCGCATCGGCGGCGCCCGAGCTGGTCTGGGTCGACAGCGCGGCGCGACTGACCGAGCCGAGCGAGCCGACCGACAGGCCCTTGGCTGCCGCCGCTGCATCGAGCGACTTGCCGCCCGCCACGGCGCTGGCGATTTCGCGCGCGGCAGCTTCGGAAGTGACGACCAGCTGCGAGACCTTGCGGGTTTCGCTGGCGGCATACTTGGCCTTGTTGGTGTTGTAGCGTGCCGCGATTTCGGCCTCGGTCGGGGCGGGGACCGATTTCACCACGCTGTTGTCAAAGGTGACGTAACGGATCGCGCGGCGCTCGGGCTGCAGGTATTCGGCCTTGTGCGCGGCGTACCAACCCTTGACCTCTGCTTCGGTAGGAGCAGCAGCCGGAGCGAAAGCGGCCGAGGGCAGCATGACGATCGTGCCGGTGCGGCGCTCGGTCACGATCCCGGCATAGCGCGCCATGGCATCGCTGGGCACGCCGATCCCGAACTGGGTGGCAGACAGGATCTGGCGCTCAAGCAGCATTGCACCGATGCGTTCACGCAGTTGCTTGTCGCTCAAGCCTTCCTGACGCAGGAACTGCTGGTAGGCGGCCTCGCTGAACTTGCCATCGACGCCCTGGACCCGCTGGATCTTGGCGATTTCGCTGTCAATCAGGCGGTCGCCAACCACGATGCCGGCCCGCTTGCCGAATTCACGGATCGCCGCCAGATCGATCAGGCTGTCAAGCATCTGGTCAAGCCCGCCCTGGGCAATGAAGCCGCGCATGTCGAGCGTGGGATACTGTTCGCGCAGGCGTTCGACCTGCCGCTTGGACGCAATGTCGAGATCGGCCGCCTCAACGTGCGATCCGCCCACCGTAGCCAGCCGCGACCCGCCCGAACCCGAACCGAACCCGATTCCCGAAGCCACGTCGCCACCAAGAAACGCCAGCGAGATCAGCCCGAGAAAACCGAGCGTCACCCCGATACCAACCTTCGAGCCAAAGAAATTCCGGAAAATCTGCAGCATGAGTCCGTCGCCAAACAAGTCTTGCACCGCCGCGCGGCACATCGGCCGGGGCTTTAAGACGCCTTGGGCCAAGTCGCAATGGCGCAGGCGCCAACTTTCCGGTCTTTTGAGCAAGAACCCCGGCTGCCCCTTTGACAAGCCATGATTCGCTATCCTAGGCGCAAGTTGCAGGCGGCTTCAGTCGTCATAGAGATTACCCAGCGAGGAACACCCCATGTCGATCCGGCCCTACATCGTCGGCAACTGGAAGATGAACGGCACCCGCGCCATGCTGGCAGAGGCCCGCGCGATTGATCGCGGCGCGGCGCGCCATCCGGGCGTCGATGTTGCGATTGCCCCGCCGTTCACGCTGATCCATTCGATGGCCGAAGCCGTCCAGGCGATTGCGGTTGGTGGGCAGGATTGCCACGTCAAGCCGAGCGGCGCCTTCACCGGCGATGTGGCGGCGGCCATGCTGCAAGATTGCGGCGCAACCTTTACCATCGTCGGCCATTCCGAACGCCGTGCGCTCCATGCCGAAACCGATGCCGTGGTTCAGGCCAAGGCCAGTGCCGCGCTGGAAGCCGGTCTAGATGTCATCGTCTGCGTTGGTGAAACCGAAGCAGAGCGCGATGCCGGAAAGGCCGAAGAGGTGGTCTGCGGCCAGATCGAAGGTTCGCTTCCCGCTGGCGATGCCGTCGCCGCGCGCATTACCGTAGCCTATGAGCCGGTCTGGGCGATCGGCACGGGGCGCGTGCCGTCGGTTGATGACGTCAGCGCCATGCACCGTGCGATCCGGGCCAAGCTCAAGGCCGTGCTCGGCGACCAGGGCGCCGCGGTGCGGATCCTGTATGGCGGCTCGGTCAACGCGGGCAATGCCGCCGAACTGCTGGGCGCCGAAGATGTCGGCGGGGCCCTGGTGGGCGGGGCCAGCCTTTCGGCTGAAAATTTCCTCACGATCGTGCTCGCCGCAGCCGGTGACGCCAGCGAATAGGGTGTAATGGGCTGCCGCGCCTTGCGCAGGCGGCCAACCACGCCTAGATGCCCTGCAACCAAGCCATTCTCGCGGAACAGTCATGTCCAGCATTTTTGTTTTCCTGACCGTCGTTCAGGCCATCGTCGCCGCGCTGCTCGTTGCAGTGATTCTCATGCAGAAGTCCGAAGGCGGCGGCCTCGGGGTGGGCGGCAGCCCGACGGGGCTGATGTCGGCGCGCGGCGCAGCCGACTTGCTGACCCGCGCCACGGCGATCCTGGCGACGGCGTTTGTCGTGCTTTCGATTGTCCTTGCCGCGCTTGCCGTTCGTTCGAGCAGCGGCCGCAGCATCGACGATACGCTGAACCGTCCGGCGCAGACCAATTCGGCCCCGGCGCCGGCTCCGGCCGATCCGCTGGGCGGCGCCACCACGCTTCCCGCAGCAGGCAGCCAGCCTGCCGGCGGTGCCACTGGGGCCGATCCGCTCGGCGCACCGGCCAAGCAGAACTAAGCCTTTCATGAACAGCATGGTCCCGACCCCGCCCGATACCGGCGCGGGGCAGGGGCCTTTGCGGTTCTTGCCATTCGTCAATGCAACTGTGGATTGAGCAAGCCACCGCTTGCCCGATGCCCCTATACCGGATTAAGGCCCGACTCCCATGACGCGGTACATTTTCATCACCGGCGGCGTGGTCTCCTCGCTCGGCAAAGGTCTTAT